>NZ_RAWR01000127.1:0-30340 GCF_003986945.1 Corallococcus sp. AB018
GCTCTTCGTTGATGGCCACTTTGCGTCCCCGCATGGCCTCTCTTACTGCTCCCCACCACTCCGCCTCGCACGCAGCTGTCAGGTAGGCGTCTGGCGATCCGCTCGCTTAAATGCGGGGATCACTCAGGCCCCAGATGGGCAACGAGCGCGAAGCCTTGCTCCTGCTCAAGAAGCGGGCGAAGGAACGGATTGAAGAGTTCTCCGCAGGCCAACAGGTAGCATTTCGATCCTGCAAGCTTGACGGTCCTGTGCTGCTGTTCCGCCTGAGATGGCGGTCCTGCTGCTTTGCCATTGCCCGAAGTCGTGCTCCTCTGGCGGAAGAACGTCAGGATTTTTCCTGATGAATCGCTTGCAAAGACCCAGAAGGGTAGCGACTCATTCCGAGTCCATTTGTCCAGGCGCTTGCCGTTCTGGGCTTTGGACGGTCCCAGTTTCTTCGCGTCGGATGAGTCGATCCCGGCAATGAGGCACAACCCGCTGAAGGTCCTCGCAAGCGCTTTGGCTGCGGTGCGAGGGTTCTCTGCGAGAAGGTATCCGGCGGGAAGAAGGACGATCTTTGCCCCGCGCCCTCTACAGTACGCGGCGATTTGCGCGGCGAACATCATCCGGCTGGCCTGGGCCTCGGGATTGCGAAATCCTTCGCCGCCTACCACAACGCTTGCGATGGTCGTCATGCCTGCTCCTCCTGCGCTCCCCGCAGTGGGCGGATTCTGCGCCCATCGGCACCTATCAGTCTTCTATGGCGGAAATATCATTGGAAAATCAAGGCCTTGGGACGCACCTTGGGGTTGCATCAGCGGCGGGTATTGGCGCTCGCCCCACACAAGGAATGAGGACCAAGATGAACAAGAAGCCGAATCATCCGTCAGACATCCGGAATGGAAACTGGGGAACTCCTGGGACGAACGTGACCTGGGACAAGGCTCAGGGCAACCGGGGCAAGCAATTGAACCCCAACGCCAGGCCTCGTCCGAAGAGTGGAAGGCCTCAAGGCAAGAAGAAGTAGGGGCGGTATTTATGACCTGGCCTGGGGACGCAGTGGCGTTTCCCGGGCCTGCTCTGGCGGTGTCTGGATCATGGCCGAACCGAAGCCGAGGAAGCCCAAGTTCAAATATACACGCGAGTTGGTGAAGATCGCCCTTGCTGACGGCATGACCCAGAAGGAGGTGGGGGACCTTAGCCGTGTCGAGCAGAGTGTTGTGAGCGGATGGTTCAACGGCAAGTCGCTTGCGCTCGAGCACCAAGTGGCTGAGTTGAAGAAGCGCTACGGACACCGGCTCAATCGGACGACATCCCGGGTGTACCTGGTCCGTGCTCAACCGGCTTCAGATGAGCGCTGGGAGGAGTCCGCTTTGGGGCAGCGATTGATGGCGCTTCGCAAGCGGCTGGAGCGGGAATCCGCTGTCAGCATCCGGCGAAGGGGACTGGAGCCCGTGGTCGATGGACTGGAAACCCAGTCCTCGGATGACGCTCAGCCGGAACCCCTGAATTCGAGCCAAGAGGAGTTGCGTGAACTTCAGGAGGCCATCCTTGCGGAAGAGACGTCGTCTGTGGGGATTGGTGTCTTGATTGAAATCGACAAGGAGGATTTCGAAGCAGCGCGACGGCCCATTCAAGTGACCCAGGTCGAAGGCCCCGTGGTGTTTCGCTATACGTTCGTCCGGCTCGTTCCCGTGATGCGCAAGATGGTGGAGTTGGCGCGTATCCCCGTGGCCCGGTGGCTGGTGCACCGGCACCTGGACGGACGCTTCGTCCTTGTTCAACAGGATCGCCGCGTCCTCGCGGGGCGTGCCCTCTGGTCCTGGCGGAAGACCCTGAAGAGCCTCGATCACGAGGCCCGTAAGCGCTTCAGCCAGGGAACTCGAGGCATTGATACGGAGTTCGCTCACCTTGCGGATGAGGAGCCATACGTTGAGTGCGCTGATGACTCGGCGCGCTGGCTCTCCGTCATCCATGGCCCCTTCGACTCAAATACTTTGCTTGGCCACAGTGAGGCCTTTTTCGCCAAGCCGGGAAAGGAGCAAGGAGCGCACGACGCACTCACCCTCCCTTTCCTTCTGCGAAAGATGCTCGTGGAGCATGGCCACGACGTGCCGGGAGTGGTTCGCATCCTGAGTTCGGAGTAGAATGGCCTTCCAACCCAAATCAAAGGCATTCAGGACAGCAGGCTCCAAGCCTTTCAGCTCCCGGCAACAGACCGGGTGACCGTCTGCCCTCGTTGAAGAGGGTTGCCTCCAAATAGGTCCGCTCAATGAGCGCGCCTCCGGACGCAGATGGCGGCTGCCTTTCTGGCAGAAATTCAATGGAAGCAGGTCTCGCGATGACGAATCGCATTCCTGCTTGATGATGGGATAGGGGTGGGCAGAGCCCGGTGCCTCGTGGATTCGCGACGCACCGGGCTCATTTTTCCGGTAGCGCTATGGGCACCACCTTGCTCACGTCCCCGTGGGCGGGACCTTCTGCTTCAGCTCACGCGCCGGAATCCCCGCCACGGTAGTCCCCGGCGCCACGTCGTCCAGCACGATGGCGTTGGCGCCAACCTTCGCGCCGTCGCCAATCACCACGGGCCCCAGAATCTGGGCGCCCACGCCGATGTAGACGTCGCGGCCCACGCGGGGCACGCCGACGCGTCCGGGCAGGGGCTCCAGGCTCACGTTCTGGGAGATGAAGCTGTTCTCTCCAATTTCCACACCCGGCGCGATGATGACGCCGATGCCTCCGTAGCCCAGCTCCACCGTGGGGTGCAGCACGGCCTTCGTGTCCACGTGGCTGTTGTGGAGGCGGTTGCCCACCGTGGCCACCATGTTCGCGAGCCTTGGGAGCGCCTGGAGCCGCTTCGCGGCCCGGTAGAACGTCAGCGCCGTCGGACCCATCTGTCCACCATCCTTTTCGCCACCGGAGCCCAGCGGAATTTCGAGCGTTGCAGCGTCTGCCCCATCCACGTGTCCCGGTAGATGAACAGCCAGTGGTGCGGCCGGACCTGCTCCGTCCACTCGCGCTTGTAGGGAGCATCATCCCCCAACAAGTCCAGCTCGCCCAGGCCCCTTCCGATGCAGTCCTGGATCAGGTTCTCCGTCAGCAGGTGCCCCGGGCTGACCTCCGCCAATGACTCGTCGTAGCCCGGCTTCATCGCCAGATAGCGACCGGCGTATTCCAGCCCGTACTGGAACGCGATGGGACGTGAGTCCAGTCGCAAGAAATACAACCCCAGCCAGCCGCGCTCCGCCGCCGTGTGCGCGAGCCCCGTGTAGAAGTCCCGACGGTGCCGCGCCTGCGCGATGGCCGTGCCCTCCCTCGCCTTCCAGCCGCTCTGCTCCAGTGCGAAGGCCTCTTCCAGCTTCGCCCCCAGGCCCTCCACTTCGGCCACGCGCTCCACCTCCACGCGGCCCTTCTCCTCCAGGCGCCTGCGCCTTCTGCGCAGCGGCTTCGCGTTGCTCCGGCCCTTCGTCCACGCCGCCACCGTGGAGGGCAACACCAGGTAGGGAGAGCGAGAGCTCGGCCATGCGCCCCAGGGCATCCCCGCGCCCCTCGCCGCGTTGAGCAGCTCCCAGGCCGCGCCGCCCTCCGGCACGTCCGACAGCCGGAGCACCTCCCAGCTCGGGTCGCCCATCAGATGCGACAGGAAGGCCACCGCGGCGCGCTTGGGCTCGTCCGCCACCAGGTCGAAGCGGCACGAGTGCTTGTTCGTCAGCGACGACAACTGCCGCACCGGCATTCCGTACTGGTGGCCCTGCTCCTCCTGGAGCCCCAGCACCGCCACCAGCATGCCCAGCGCGTTCCTCGCCGTGAGGATGCGCAGGGCCGCATTGGGCGCGAAGTGCTGAAGCCAGCAGCGCACGAACTCGTGCCGGTGGAACACCTGGTCGTCCACGCGCTTCACCAGCGCGTTCCACTCCACCTCCAAGGCATCGAAGGCCGCGAGACTCCGGACCTCCTCCACGCACAGGGGCTCCACGCGCCCGCGCGTCATGAACTCCACCGCGTTGGGGCGGGGGAGGGATGGGACGCGTTCCCCGAGCATCGCGTCCGTGATGGGACTCTCCTCCATGAACATCGCTCCTCGGGGTGCTCTCTGTCGGGGACTCAGGACAGCGGCTCGCCTGCGTCATCCGCCGCTTCGGGTCCCAGCACTTCCGGTCCCTGTTTCTGCAGCGGCTCGTCGCGCGGCAGCACCGGCCCCTCGAGCTTCGCCAGCGCGTTGGTGTCCAGGGGGACGTGGTGCACCTGCACCGGGCCCCTGGTGCTGGTGAGCTCCACCGTCGCCTTGAACACCGCCTCCGCGGGGGTTGGCATGACGGGCGTGGGCGCCTCCACCACCGGCGCCAGCCGCTTCGGCTGCTTCTTGAGGCCGCGGAAGAGCCAGCCGCCCTTCTGGCGCTCGTACAGCTTGCGCGTCTCCACCGCCGCGCGTGCATGTGACACGCGGCCCGTCTCCAGGTCCTCCAGCAACATCTCGCTCAGCCGGCGGCGTGTCACGCTGTCCAGGTAGTCGAAGACCTTCTCCAGCTTGCGCACCACCACCTGCGTCGCGCCGCCCGCCGCCGTGTGCGTCAGCGCGGCGATCTTCAACTCGTGCCGCGCCCTCGCGCGCTCCGCCAGCTTGCGCAGCCGGTCCGCCTCATCCGGCGACGCGGCCTTGCCGACGAGTCCCGGCAGCACCGTGCGCGCCAGGCCCGCGTCCACGAAGCCCGAGTCGTCGAACGTCTCCAGCGACTCCAGCGCCCGCCGCCGCGCCTCCACCGACGTGCCCTCCAGCGCCTTCAGCGCCGTCGTCACCCGGTCCAGCGCCATCCAGCGGTACACCCAATCCAGGCCCGTGCCCTTGATGTTCTGCGCGCCCATGATGCTCACCTGCATCCCGGGCGCCACCGCGCGAGCGCACGTGTCCACCACCTGGTCGCCCGTCGCCTGCGAGTCGGACACCGGCACCAGCTGCTCCAGCATCATGGCCTTGTACGCGTCGCGGAACTTCGCGTGGAACGCCTTCACGCGGCCCTGCGCATCCGCTTCACCCCGGGGCAGCAGCGCCTTCAGCCGCGCGTGCACCGCCATGCGCGCCAGGAGATACAGCGCGTGTTCGCGCACCTCGTCCTTCGTCGCGGCCGTCAGCACCTCCGGCAGCGTCTGCGGCTGAGTGCGCGACACCGGAGACAGCGCCTCGTCGATGAGCGGGCCCACCTCACGCTCCAGCGAGCGGCGCACCTTCTCCACGCCCACGTCGTCGTCTCCGCCCTCCAGCGCCTTCTCCACCGCGGCCGTCAGCGCCAGCGTGTGAGCCGCCTGGAGCCCCGCGCCGGCCGCGTACCGCTCCAGCCGGTCCAGGAACGTCGCCTTCGTGGGACGCGGCACCTTCAGCTTCGCCAACTCCTTCGCGAGCCTCGCCTCCGCGCGGGCCTGACCCTCGGGGCTTGCGACCTCCTCCTCCGCGACGACCTCCGTACTCATGAGGTGCCGATCCAACGCGCCGCGCACGTACTTCTGGAGACCCTCCAGGTTCGTGCCGATGAGCACGTGCCGGTCCGCGGGCGCGTCCTCCACCATGATGCGCGCGAACACCTCCGAGCGCGACACGCGGTCCCAGCGGTTGTTGATGACGGTGATGACCGCGCGCTCCGGGTTCGCTTCAGGATCCACGTCGCCCAGGCCCGTGCGGATCCAGTTGTTCATGAAGCCCGTGCGCTCGTTCGCCGAGTGCCCGTTGATGAACTGGAGCTGCCGCCCGCGCACCTTCGCCGGCGGGAAGACCTTCAACACGCCGATTTCGGGCTGCACGTGCTCAGCCATCAGCGCCAGCGCGTACGGCCGCGACACGCCGAGCTGCTCCGCCAGCGTCGCCACCAGCGCCATGTTGCGCGGGTGCTCGCGGTAGGGGAACAGCGCGAGGAACTCCTCGGGGATCAGCTCCGCTTCCCACCACGCGCTGTGCAGGAGCGTGGTGTCCTTCTCCTGCGCTGCCTGCTTGAAGAGCGGGAGGAAGTGGTCCTCCGTCGTCACCACCCTGCCGCCCTTGGGCATGAAGTTGGTGATGACCGACGCGACGTTGATGCCCGCCGGACCCTGGATGTCCTCATGGTCCGGATAGGCGTTGGTCAGCGTGGCGAAGTCGTCCTTCATCCAGTCGTTCTGGAGCAGCTCGACGAAGTTGGGCTGCAGCGCCATGCACTCCCAGAGGAACACCTCCGTGCCCAGGCGCGCGCCCAGCTCCACCATGTCCTTCTGCTCCCAGATGGTGGCCTTGTCGTAGGGCCGGAAGATGAAGAACTCGGACGGCCCGGCGCCCGGGGCGCTGTGCACGAACATCGCCTCCGAGCCCGTCGTCTTCGCGAACACCTCGAAGCCCATGCCGGAGAAGAGCGCCGCCTTCAGGCGCTCCGTGCCGGACTTGCCTCGCGTGCCCCAGCCGCCGATGACGAGCGGGATCTTCTCCCGGGACTTCCGCACGCTCTGGCGCTTCACGTACGTGTCGCCGAGGAAGACGGAGAAGAGCGCCGCGGTGAAGAGGCCCAGCGCCGCGATGCCATTGCCTCCCATTCCGAGGAAGTAGCCCTCGTTCTCCATGATGCGCTCGGTAAGGAGCGCCAGGAACCCGCTCTGCAGGCCCAGCAGCGCGGGCGTGTGCAGCGTGGACGTGGGCTTCGGCGCGGCCTCCGGCTCGTGGAAGAGCGTGGCGAGCGGAGAAGGGACCTGCTTGTGTTGCCCGTACGGCGTGAAGCGCACCTGGACGCCCAGCTCGCGCTCCACCTGCTCCACGAAGCGGCGGCGCTCGCGGGGCTCCTCGCCTCCCAGCGAGTCCAGCCGCAGCGTCGCGAGCCGACGGTAGTCCTTCGACACCTTCAGGCGGTTCGTCAGCCGGCGCAGGCGCGAGGCGGGCGGCACCAGCACCGTCTCGCCGTGGCTGCTGAACAGGTGCACCTTGCCGTCCTTCGACAACGGCATGTCCAGCAGGTCGTCCACCGTGGGGAGGTGACGGCCCCAGCTGCCCTGGCTCGCCACGTGGACGCGCTCGCCGGGGACCAGCGTCTCCGTGATTTCGTCCAGGTGGCCCGGGTGCGCGCGCAGCGTGCCGGACATCACGCGGCCGGTGGTGTGCAGGAACGCCTGGCGCTTGTTCGGCGCGGGGCGGCCCAGCTCGTGCCACACGCGCCACAGGCGGCGCTCCTGCCTGTCGCCGTGCCACAGCGTCAGCGTCTTGTCCGTGCGCTCCGCGTACAGGCCGTGCCCGTCCTGCGACAGGTCCGCGAGGATGGCGCCCAGCCACGCGGGGCCCTCCGGCATCGGCGGCAGGTTCTCCGGCGCGGGCTGGAGCGGAATGCGCGTGCGGCTGCCCGGGCGAAGCTTGGAGACGCGGCCCGCGAGGAACACCGTCCACGCCTGGCGCACCGGGTCCTTCACCCGGCGCAGCACCTGCGCTGCGGCGGCGGCGGCCTCCACCACCGGCCCGGTGGCGCCCGGCTGCGTCGCCAGGGATTCCACCGCGTCCAGCAGCGCCGCGTGCGCGGGGCCCAGTCCGGCGGCCCCCAGCGCTTCCGCCAGCGCGGCGGCGCGTTCGCACGACACGCGCAGGACCAGTGGCGCGGTGTCACGGCCGAGCACGTCCACCAGCACCTGGAGCGCTTGTCCCTTCACCTTCGGCGACGCGAGCGCCGCGTCCACCGCGGCCAGCACGGCGGCGGTGCGCACGCGCGGGCTCGGCTCCGACAGCGTCTGTCCCGAGACGGCCGGCACCTGCTCCAGCCCCGCCAGGCGGCGCAGCAGTGGCTGCCCCTCCGGGCGCTGCGCGATGAGGGCGCACAGGCCCATGCGCACGTATTCGCTCGGGTCGTGGTGCGCGACCTCGGTGAGCAGCGGCACGCGGTGCTCTTCCGACAGCAGCGGCGCGCATTGCTCCAGCACCTGTCGGCGGAAGAGGAAGTCCCTCTCCGACGGGGCCTTCGCGCGCAGGCGCTGGCGCAGCAGGGTGACGCCCTCGAGCACGTCCACCGTGAGCAGCGCGCGCAGTGCCTCCGCCTGGAAGAACGGACTCACGTCCTCCTGGCCCGCGAGGCTCGTCAGCGTGGGGCCCACTTCGGGCAGCGACGCGGCGACTCCCGGCACCGTCTGCGCGAGCTGCCGGAAGGCCTCCAGCGCGGCGGAGCGGTTCTGCGCCCGGGGGGCGTCCACGGCGCGGTCCAGCAGCTGCCTCGCCAGCGGCACCGCGGCGGGTTGCAGCTCCTGCGCGTGGGCCTTTTCCAGCACGCCCGTCAGCGCGCGGAGCGCCGTCTCTTCTTCGATCAGCAGCTTGTGGCGGCGCTTCTCCAGCCGCTCGCGCAGGGCATCGAAGCCCATCCACCGGTCCAGGGCGCGCAGGTCCTCCTTGCGGTCCTTGCGGTCCTTCACCGTGGCCTTGATGTGCTCCACCAGCACCTGGCGGCGGGCGGCGTCATCCAGCGCCTCGTTGTGCTGACGCGTGAACTGGACGATCTCCGCGTGGACCGCGGACAGCTCCGTCTCCAGGGCCTCCAGTGCGACGCCCAGCCACGGGGCCAGTCCCTCCAGGCCCGCGGGGCGAGGGCACGACTCCACCAGCCGCTGGGCCAGGACCTCGACCTGGGCCCCGCGCACTCGACGGTGCAGCGGGGGCAGGGCTTCCAGCAGTTGGGACTCGAGAGGTTCGTTCGCCAGGTGCATGTCGCGGCCAGAGCTATTCATTGCTTGAGAAACCTGCCCGACCCCCCCAGGCACGCGTTCGGATCAAGACAGCTCAGGCACCCTCAAGGCTGCAAACGTCGTTCATCGAGCAGCTCCTCGAACTCCTCATCGGTGGGGGTGACGTCCTGCAGCCCACGTCCACCTGTCCAATCCCACCGCGCTCCGAGTGAAAACATGTTCTGCATCCCGTACGGGCCGGAGAGGAAGGCGCGGTCCTCCGCGAAGAGCATCAGCCGGTTGCCGCCCTTGCCCATCCACACGTTCCAGTCCAGGCGGCCAGACACGCGGTGGCGCAGGTACGCCGTGGCGCGGTGATCATCCTGGAAGCGCTGTGACGCGCCGTAGCCCAGCTCCACGCGCGTGCCCTGGAGCTTGCCGCCCAGGAGCGCCGCCCAGCTCGCGTAGGCGCCCGCGTTGTCCATGGTGTAGAAGTTCGCGTTGGTCACGGCGGACATGCCCAGCGTGGCCACGTGGTCCTGGAAGGGCTGCCAGCGCAATGACAGCCGGGGCGACAGGCGCCTCGGGTGGTCCTTGCCGTAGAGCCAGTAGACGTTCTGGTCGTAGCGCGTGGCGTCCACTGCGCTGCCGCCCTGCATGGACTCCAGCGTCAGGCCCAGGCCGGGGATGAGGCCTACGTCCGGGGACAGGCGCACGTAGCGGTCCGCCGCCACGCGGCCTCGCGCGCTCCAGCGCATCGCACCGTCGATGGACTGCGAGAACACGGAGCCCTGCATGGACAGACGCAGGTCGCCGGGCAGCTGATTCACATAGCCGGCCACGGTGCCGCCGAACACGGCGGCCCGGTTCAGCGGGTAGCGCGCTTCGGGTGTGAAGCGCAGCCACGCGCGGCCCGGGGACAGCTCACGGCGCAGGGACAGGCGGACCTCCAGGCCTGTCTGGAGCGGGCGGTTGAGCAGCTCGCCTTCCTGCACGTCCTCGCTGCGATAGCCCATCTCCGCGGACACCATGCCCAGGCCGTCGGTGCGCGCTTCCGGAGGCATGCCTTCCGGCAGCAGCGACAGGCTGGGCGGCAGCGCGGGCCAGGGCAGCGGCTCCAGGCCCGTGGTGCCCTGGGCCCACGACGGGGCCGCGAGCGCGCTCGGATCCGAGGCGACACCCAGTTGCACCTGCACCAGGGCTTCACCGGTGGGCGACTCCAGGCTCACGCGGTGCGGACCGCGCGAGGGCAGCAGCAGCCACGTCTCGCCCATGCGGCCCAGCGGTTGGGACGCGCCCTGGAGGCCGGGGTCGGCGTCCTCGGGCAGGCCCAGGTGCATGAGCGGGCCTTCCTCCGCGCTGGAGCCGCCAGTGCCGTCACCCGAGGGCAGCGGCGTGCTGCGCAGGAGCAATTCGCGACCCGCGGTGGGGGCCAGGGCGGTGGCGCGCACGCGCAGGGCGGTGGGCCCCAGCACGGTCATCACCACCGGCGCGCCCGGACGGCTGCGCAGGAGGGAGAGGGGCTGCGGGGCGGCCACGACGCGGGCGTGGGTGCTGGCTTCTTCGGACTCCACGAAGCGCACGAGGCCGGTCTGCTGCGTGTCGGCGCGCGCCATCACCACTTCCACCTGGTGACGGCCGGGGACGTCCAGGCGCGTGCCCAGGATGGCGGTCTCTCCTTCGGCGACCTGGAGCTCGCGCACCACGCGGCCGTCCACGCGGAGCGCGAAGGCGCAGGTTCCGGTGGCGTCCACGCCCGGACGCGGGGTGGTGCCGCAGAGGACCTCCGCGCCCAGGGGCCGGGGCTGCTTCACCACCAGGCTCATCACGCGCGAGGCCCCGGCGGGCAGCAGCTTCGCCTCCGACAGCTTCCACGGGGGCGCGAGCAACGCCTTGCGCACGGACATGGCGACGTCCTCGTCGTCCGTGCCGGCCTCCGACGTGGCGACGAGCGAGCCCGCGGTCTCCTCCGCGTCGCGCAGGCCTTCCCAGCGCGTCCAGCGGCCCGCGGTGAAGCGCATGCGGCGGACATCCGGATGATCCGCCCATGCCTGGAGCTGGCTCGCGAGCGCCGCGCCCAGGGGCGCACCGCCGTCCTTCCACGCCTGCGGCGAGTCCTGCAGACGCTCCAGCATTCCGAGCGCTTCCAGGCCCACCTGCGGCAGGCCCGTCTCCCTGTACAGCGCCGCCATGGCCAGCGCGCCCGCGGCGTCCTCACCCGAGGCCGACAGCAGTCGAGCACGGAGGTAGCGGCCCGCGAGGCTCTTGTCTCCCGACACCGCAGTGAGCGCCGCGTCCGTGTGGCCTTCGCGAGCCTGGGCGCTGAGCGTGGTGAGCTTCGCACCTTCCGTGTCCAGCGCCGGGAACGCAGGGGAAACCAGCGTGGGCTGGGTGATGGCCTGCGTGAAGCGCACCGTGCGCGGGGCCGTCTGCGACAGGCGGTCCATCAGCGCGAGCAGTCGCCGCTGCTGCTCCGGCGTCAGCTTCGCCTGCGCGTCCAGCAGCCGGCCCACGTCCGCGCGGGCGAAGCCGTCCTCCTGCAGCGATGAAAGCAGCTCGGCGCGCGCGAGGCGCGGCTCCACGTCATCGGGCCCCGTGCGCAGCGCGCGGGAGAGCGCCTGGAGCGTCTCGTACGCCGTGCCTGCCTGCGGTTGCTGCGGCAGGGCAGGGGACTCCTCGGACGTGGCCACCTCCGCGCGGCGCACCGACAGCGAGACGGCGAGCTGTGCCTTCGGATCCTCGGGCTCGAACCACACCTCGCGCGCTTGCGCGGGCAGTGTCACCACCGCGGACACCGGTGCGGACGACGTGCCCTTCGCGCCTTCCAGCGCCACGTGGCGCGGGCTGGCGGCGGTGGGCATCAGCACCAGCCGGCGCGGATGGCCCACATCCGTGTTCATGCGCACCACGAGCGGCTTGCCCGCGGTGGCATTCAACGGACGCAGCTGCACACGCACCGGCGAGGGCAGCTTCGCGTCCGGCACCCGGAAGCGCACTGCCTTCTTCTCCACCTTCACCGGCCACTGCGAGCGCACGTAGCCCACTTCGCCCGGCGTCCCCTCCGCCTTCGCGGGCGCGAGCGACAGGAACGCACGCGTTCCCTCCACGCCCTCCAACTTCAGCGCGTGTTCGCCCGGCGGCAGGGCAATCTCCACCGGTTCCACCGCCGACAGCGGCAGCAGCGGGAAGGCGTTGCTCCCCACGCGCAGCACCGGATTCGCCTTCGCACCCGGCGGCGTCATCACGTAGGCGCGCAGCAGGGTGGGGGCCTCCGCGAGCCCCGTGGCCTGCACGTGCGTGGTGCCGCCTGCGGCGAGCGGCCACAGCGCGCTGCCCGTCATCGACGCGTCGGCCTCCATGCCCTGGAGATCCAGCCAGTGCGAGGCCTTCACCTCGGTCCCATCGTCGCGGGGCGCGGGCGTCACCTGCGACCAGCGGCTCGCGCGCCACCACGCGGCGCGGTAGCTCCGGCGGATGTCCTCCGACAGCGGATCCGCGCGCCACGCAAGCTCCAGCGCGGCTAGCTCGCGGCTGCGCAGCGGATCCCCCAGCGGCAGGCGGGCCACCAGCTCCGATGCCTCGGCGGTGAGGAAGCCCGCGTCCGGCAGCGCTGGCGCGGCGCCCAGGAGCGCGTGCGCCACGTCCGGCTTGTTCGCGTCCAGGAGCTTCTTCGCGGTGAGCAGCCGCAGGTGCCACGCGAGCGGCGACGCATCCGCGGCCTTCAGCGTCTCCACCGCCACGTCCGTGTCGCCGTCACCCAGGGCAGCCATCACGGTCAGCAGCGGCGACAGGCCCTCCGTCTTGATGCGTCCGTATGTGCCGCGCGCCAGGTCCGGCATCAGCGCCACCAACCGCTGACGCAGCAGCGATGGGCGGGCGGCGGGGTCCTGCTTCACCACCTCCCATGCCTTCTCCGCCAGCTCAGTCCAGTGCGTCTGGTGCGACAGCGCCTCGGACAGCGTGGGCCGGCGCGTGGCGACGCGTGCACGCATCAGCGGCGCGGGGCCCTTCCAGCTCACGCGGTAGTTGTGTTTACCCGGAGGCAGCGCCACGCGCAGCTCCTCCGCGATGCCCACGCGCTCACCCGACGCGAGCACCCGCGCGGTGCGCCCGTCCGGCAGCGCCGCACCTTCGGACGCCTCCGCCCATGCGGGCCGCGGCGTGAGCTGCGCCTGCGCGAGCACCCCGCCCACGCCGTACACCTCCACCGTCGGTGCCTCGGCGGGCGAGCCATTGCCCAGCACGGCGCGCGCCTCCAGTGACAGCACGCCCGGGCCTTCCATCTCCAACGCCCAGACCGAGCCCTTCCCCTCCGGGCGGACCCAGGGCGCGTCCATTCCCTCCAGCACCACCTCCGTGCCGGTGGGACGCGGGCGCTCCACGCGCACCGCTTGTCCGTAGAGCGGTGACACCAGCGCCCACTCGCGCAGTGCGGACGCCTTGCGCCAATCGCGCACCGCGGTCCGGAAGGGCGAGGACTCGGGCTGGTCCTTCACGAGCTCCGCTTCCAACGCCGCGTCCACGTCCAGCCGCGCTCGCGTGGCCGCGTCGAAGGCCAGCGCCGGGCGCGGCCCCTTGCCGTCCACCCACTTGAGGAGCGCGTCACGCATCCGCTCCTCGGTGCGCGCCGTGGACGTGTGCGTGGGCCGCTCCACCACGATGCGGGCGTTCTTCGTCGCCGTGACCCACCAGATGCTGCCAGCGCCCATGGGCTCCGCCAGGTACCAGCGGCCCGGACGCTCCGACACGCCCTCTTCCTCCACGCGCAGCTCGGGCGCTTCTCCGACCTCCGACAGCGGCACGCGGGTGAAGCGCAGCGCCCCGGCGGGGCCGGTGACGCGCACCACGTCCAACGGGCCCAGCCACACTGCCGCGCCCTTCTTGGAAGTCACTTCCATCGCGCCCGTCACCTGCGGCACGCCGCCCGGTACGTAGGGCGCCTGGCCCCGGAGGTCCTCCAGTGCCACCGGCCCCCGGATGGCGCGCGGCTGCCAGGTCATGCCCTCCTCGCTGCGGGCGATGACGGACGGCTGGGAGACGGTGGGCTGCGCGATGACGGGCAGCGCCGCGAGCGCTCCCACGAGCAGGGTGTAACGGGCGCGGCGTCGAACAGGAAACATCGGCGCTCAGTCCTCCAAGGGTGCGAACAGAATCTGGGCCAGCCGGTCCAGACGCGCCGGGTTCGCCAGCGCTTTGCGCGTACGGGATGACATTTCCAGGTGCAGGAAGCGGGCTTGCGGATAGGACTGGAGCAGACGGGCCTGCGCGTTCTGTGTCCCTCCGAGCACCTGCACTCCGTCCGGGAACAGCTTCACTCCAGGGCCAAGTGCCTCCTCCAACGGTGCGGTCACCTGCCGGGCCCACCTCCCGGGCTTGCGCGTCCCGTCGCTGAGCACCGCCGCCAGCTTCTCCGTGCGGCCCTTCTGGACCTTGGACTCGCCGAAGCCGTGCAGCTGCACCACGCGCGGAGCGGAGAGGTTGCGCGCGGCCAGGTCCGTCACGGTCTGGAAGAGGTGCTCCGGGTTGTGCGCGACGTCCGCGGGGTGCTCAGGATCCTCGGGTGTCTCACCGGGCGTGCCCTTGTAGCGGTGCGCGGTGGCGGTCATGAACAGCCGTGGCGCGCGGCCCTCGGGAGGGCAGACGAAGAGGGCGGAGCCGATGTCCTCCGTGCCGATGTCGAAGTAGGGGTGCGGCACCTGCACCACGTCGTTCGTGGCTTCGCCCGTGCGGATCACATACGCGCCCGCGCCGTGGTAGCGGTCCGGCCGCTCCCGCAGCACCCAGAAGGTGTCGCGCGGCGTGGTCCACGTCTCCAGGAAGAAGCCCACGGCCGCGGCCACGTTCGTCAGCTCCGGGGGCACGTCCTTCTGCTTCGGCGCGGCGGCCAGCAACGCGGGGATGAGCTTCGCGAACGCGGTCCGCTCCTCCAGCGTGGTGGGGTGGAACGTCACGGCGTCCGCTCGGGGCCACAGCCCGGAGAAGCGCGCGTCCACGCGGCACCCCGACTGCTCGGGCACGTTCACGGTGGGATCCTCCTGGGGCACGCGCTCCGGAGCAGCCCGTGGGGCCGCCTTCGCGCGCATGGCCGGCTGTGCGTTGGCGCTCGCACCAGCGCCCAGCACCGACACGACTCCCGCGGCCACGAGCGGGCGCCACGACCCGGTCCTCCCGAGGAACCTCACAACATGTCCTCGTCGGGCTGCCAGCCGCCCCGGTTCCACATGCGCGGCGCGGCGTTGTCCACCGCCTGGCCGAACATGAAGAACCGCGCCCACATGGGCCCCGTGCCCAGCGACTGGATGCGCACGGTGTGCACGCCCGGCGCGATGTCCTCGCCCAGCGTCACCGGCACGGTGCGCGCGTACCACTTCACGCCCGGGCGGCCCACCGGCATGGCGGGCTCGCGCTCGGAGGCAGGCAGCACCACCGTGCGCTCGGCGCGCGTGACGTGCGGCACCAACACACTTGCGCGGCGCACGGGATTGCCGCCATCCACCGTCACGGATAGCTGGGGCTCGGTCGCGCCCTCCGCCACCGGCGTGTAGACGACCACGTTGAGCGTGACCGCGCCGGGCCCCGTCTTGCGCACCGGCACACGCAGCCCTCCCTGGCTCACCGGATACACCGTGCGCGAGCGCAGACCGCTGCCCGCCGCCGGAGGCCGGTTGAGCAGCGCCGTCAGCCCCGGCGCCGTGGAACGCAGCAGCACCTCATGCTCACCCGGCGGCAGCGGCGGCAGCAGCTCCCTCGCCCGCGTGGAGCGCACGGTGAAGCGGTGCAGCGGCTCGCCGTCGAGCAGCACCTCCACCTCGTTGCCCAGCGCCGCCGCGTCCTTCAGCGACAGGCGCACCTCCGGACGGGTGGGCGTGCGCGCATCGAAGCGCGCCCGCACCGCGCGGCCCGGCTCCAGCACCGTGGACAGCGCCCTCACCATGTCCACCGTGTCCGCCGGTCCGGACTCCAGCACCTCCACCACCGAGGGCGAGCCATACGGGCGCACCACCACCGCGTCGCCCGTCGGCGGAGACCTCTCCTCCTCGGGACCCACGGGCTCCAGGCGCACCTGGCTGAGCAGCTCCATGCGCGCGCCGCCCTGCATCAGCGCGTTCATGTTCGCCGGACGCATCGGGTGCCACGCGCGCTGATCCACGGGCGCGTTGCGCCAGCGCACGCCGGTGAGCGCGTCGTTCGTGTACGGCGTGGACACCGCGATGGGCTGACCGCTGGACAGGAAGCTGTAGAGCTGCACGATGGTCGTGCGCGGCGCCTCCACGCGCAGCTTGCGCGCCCCCATCGGCAGGAACACCCGAGCGCTCGTCGCGCCCGACACCCACGCCGGCAGGTCCGTCACTTCTCCAGAGCCCGCGGAGCCCGCGTCCTGGGCCACCGTCGCCACGGGCGTGCAGGGCAGCGCGCCGCCCGGCAGCGGCACCAGGGCCGCGCTCTCGAACGGCGCGGGCTCCGGCGTCGCGTCCAGCGAGGCCTGTCCCAGGGACTGGCCCTGCGCATCCAGCACCGTGAGGCTCAGGTGCAGCGGCTCGCGCGAGGGCACGCGGTCCAGCGAGCGCGCATCGATGCGCACCAGCCGCCCCACCGCGTCCATGCGCGGATCGATTTCCAGCTCCAGCACCGGGCACGCCGGGCCGGTGGCGAACGCCTCCGTGCGGCGCGTGTCCGGCAGGAAGGCCACGCGGCCCTCCGACGCGACGCCCGGTTGGGAACGCGACTCGGCGGGCAGCAGCCACGACTCGAACGGGCCCTCCACCGTGTAGCGCAGGTCCTCCTGGCCGTCGTTGCGCACCATCACCGTGTGCACGCCCTCCGGCAGCTCCAGCGGATGCGACATGGGCGAACCCGCCACGGGGCCCGGCAGCTCCATCGTGTGGGCCGTGCCGTCCGCGGAGAGCGTCTGCACCGTCACGGGGCCGTGCGGCTGCGCCTTCGTGTCCGTCGCGTCGCTCCACAGCCACAGCACCGGCTTCGCGGGCCCGGTGACGTTGAGGGCCACGGCGCGGCCCGCGCCCAGGCGCTCCTGCACGGACTCGGTGGCCTCCACCAGCGGCAGCCGGTACGGGGTGCGGTAGACGGGTTCAATCTGGTAGTCGGTGCCCGCCTCGCCCTCCGCGTTGAGGCGCTCCCAATGCTCCTCCGCGAGCCAGCGGCGCGTGTCGGCGGAGAGCTTCTCGAAGGGCTCGAAGGTGGCACGCCCGGCGCGCACCTCCGCGCGGGCCTGGGCCAGCTTCTGCGACGCGAGCAGCGGCAGCGTGCGGTGCGCGCGCACGTAGACGCGCGCCAGGAGCGTGTCGTTCGCGCCCGCGGCCCGCAGGTACAGCACGGAGTAGTCCGGCCGCTCCTTGGGCAGGCGAAGCACGAACTCGCGCTCGTCCGTCACCTGTTGATCCGCGTGCGTGGTGAAGGCGCTCTCCGCCAGGAACGTGCCGTCCTCCTGCGGCTGGCCCTTGCTCTGGCGCGTGCGCGTGAAGATGGAGCGCTCCAGCAGGACGCCGTCCGGCCCGCGCAGGATGGCCTTGAGGCCGTACTGGTACTGCTTCTCCGGCGCGTACGGCGAGCCGTCCGGAAGCAGCTCGTGCGTGACGATGAGCAGTTCCTCGGCCTCCGCGGGGACGCGCACGCGCATCTCCCGGCCCGGCTCCAGGCGGTAGAAGATGAGGCGCTCGGCGTTGACGAACTTCGCGTCGCGCCTCGCGGTGGGCGTATCGGTGTTGCCCAGCACGGCGAGGCTCGCGCCCCAGATGAGGGCCAGGCCCACCATCAGTCCAAGGAGCGCCACGAGGGCGCGGCTGCGGGTCTTCATCGACGGGCCTCTTCGCGGGAGACTTCCCCGGTCAGCACCACCGGACGGCGGTGCCGCAGCGCCAGGTCCACCGTGCTCGCGAGCTCCGCGTCACCCGCGGTCAGCTCCGCGCGCTTCGCCGGCGACGGGTGCTGCTGAAGGAAATAGATGGCACGCAGCACCTGCTTGCCCTGCCGCGCTTCCACCAGGAGGAAGGGCAGGCCGTATTCGGCGCTGAAGCCGGACTTCACCTGACGCGTCACATTGCCCACGCGCTTCGTCTCCGCCAGCGCGCGGAGGTCATGCACGTTCTGCTGTGAGACGTAGCGCTCCGCGCTCGCGGTCAGCTCCGCGAAGTGCTGCTTCAGCGCCGCGGACACCGGCTGCGTCGGCGCCACCAGCCGGTCCGCCAGCAGCGCGCGCTCGGGAGACTCGCGCGGCTCCTCGGGCAACAGGCCCGTGATGGCCAGCTCCTCCGCCACGAGCCGGGGGCCCACGAAGGCACCGCGCAGCGGTTCGGACAGCCACAGCGTGGCCAGCCGCGCCCCGCCGAAGGTGCGGGAGAAGACCTGCTGCGGGCTCGCGTCGTTGAGGCCCGTCAGCTCCGGAGAGCCGTCGTGGTAGCGCACGCGCTGCCCCAGCCAGCCCAGCGGGCCCTCTTGCGACAACAGCCGCTCCAGGTCCGCGGGCCGCTGCGCTTCAGTGAGCACCGGGCTGCCCACGTCCACCAGCACGTCCGCTTCCACGGCCGGCCGACCGGAGAAGCCGCGCAGGTGCAGCACCCAGCCCTGTTCCTTCGGCAGCGCGCGGTGCACCGCCTGATGGAACGCCTGGAAGCTCGTGCGCAGCTCACCGAAGGTGGCGGGGTGGGGCATGTCGCCGGAAGCGGTGGCGAACACCAGCGCGGTGGAACGCGACTCGTGCCACAGCTCCGCGGCCACCGGCAGCGTGCCCGCCTCGCGGGCCGGCGACGGCACCTCCAGCGCGAGCGGAGCACCGCCCGGACGCACCATCAGCCCCGCGCCCAGCCGGCCCGGCGTGTCTTCCGCGTCCGTCACCCACCAGCATCCGGTGGACGCACCCGCGCACTCCGTCACCGGATGCACCCGCAGGCCCATCAGCGCCGCCATGGCACCGGCCCAGCGCGAGCGCAGCTCTCGCGGCACGTCCGCCGTCCCACCGCCCAACAGCGGCGAGGCCACCTGCTGCTCCAGCACCAGCAGCTCCGCGTCCGACGGCCGCACCGCTGGCACGCGCGCCACCTCCGGCGTCACCATCAGCGTGCCCAGCGCGTCGCGCTCCGTCATCGGCGCGGCCAGCGCCTGGGCGTGCGCAATCACCAGAGAGGCCAGGTCCGCGGCGCCCGCGCGCAGCACGCTCACCCGCGACTCACCCCAGTTGCCGCCAGGCTCCGGCGGCGGATTCGCGGTCACCGTCGCGCCCGGCCACAGCATGTCCAGGCCCTGCGGCGCCTTGCCGTCCGGCGTGTGCAGCACCACCTGGCCCGGCTTCAGTGACGGATCCACGCGCAGCTGCACCCGCTCCCGTGAGGACAGCGCGTCGTGCGCGTGGCGCAGCGGCGTCTCCGACTGCGCCAGCGCATCACCCAGCACCAGGCCCGCGCGGCGGGAATCCACGCCGCTCACGATGATGGCGCGGCAGTTCACCCGCTCGCACAGGAGCGCTGCGGCCTCGGCGCTCGGCGCCTCCGTCAGGGGACGCGGCACCTCCAGCACCGGCCCCTGCGCACCGGGGACGAGCAGTGACGTGTCCCAGCCCGCCTTGCCGGCGCCCTCCACTCGCTCCACCAGCGCGAAGCGCGCGGGCACGCCGTCCTGCTTGGGCAACTCGCGAAGCTCCAGCCCCAGCGCCACCGCCTTCGTGCGCAGCGCGCTCAAGCCTTCCCCGCGGCCCGACTCCAGCCACGCGTCCAGTCCGTTCCACAGCCCGCTGTATTCGCGCAGGTCGCCGTGCTTCAGCCGCAGCGACTGCCCGCCCACGTCGCTTTCGCGCGCGGTGGCGCGGCCCAGCACCATCAGGCCCAGCGGAGACCGGTCCAGACCCAGCCCGGGCACGTGGTCGCGCGGCGCCTCCGCGGTGAGGGCGGTGGCCGGACGCGGTTCGATGAGCGACAGCCCGAAGCCCGCCAAGCTGCCGATGAGGAAGCCCGCCAGCGACGTGTGCAGCGTGGGCAGCAGCACGCGGGCAATCACCTGCTTCTGCAGCATCTTCACCGCCAGCAGCGTGGGCACCAGGTAGCCGAAGCCGAACAGGTCCGTGACCTTGAGGCCTGGAATCCGGCCGCCCATGGCCCAGCCGATGCCCCACTTCACGAGGAAGCCCAGACAGAAGACGAGCACCGTCTTGCGCGGGCCCTCCAGGTTGAGCGTGCGCAGCCCCGGCACGGACAGCACCGCCTTCGCGGCCACGACCAGGAGCAGCACTTCCGCCAAGGTGGCCACGAGCTTCAACGGCTCCAGCCACGTGAGCGCCAGCAGCGCGGGCACGAGGATGCCGTTGAAGTCCCAGCCGTACTTGAGGTTGAAGCGCGCGGCGAGGAACGCCGTCGTCAGCAGGATGATGTAGGCCTTGGGGCTGGACAGGAAGTCCTGCGCCACGTCCTCGTACATCAGCTCCAGGCTGGAGAAGGACAGGTTGGTGCCGGGCAGCAGCACGAAGCGGAGGATGACGTACGTGAGCGCCACCGGCACCGCCACCTGCCACAGCCCGCGGCGCAGCTTCAGCTTCCAGAAGGCGTTCGCGGTGAGCGGCACCAGCACCAGGCCGATGCTGTGCAGGCTGCGGTCGACGATGAAGGACGTGCCCCACCGCTCGTCCATCCAGTGCCCCAGCACGGGCAGGAGCCACGTCTCGCTGACCGCGCGCACCACCACGCTGGCGAGCACCACGGCGAAGAAGCGGTCGCGGCCGAAGAACTCGCTCCAGGCCCCCGTGCGGGACAGTCCGCTGGAGAACGCCAGCGCCAGGCCGTACGTGAGCAGCGACTCGGCGACGACGGTGCAGCCCGCCTCCGGGTGGATGACGAACACCGAGGCCAGGTAGCCGGGAACCACGAGGCCCACGAACACCCACCCGAGCGTCTCCGTGAGGAGCGCCAGGATGAGCACGCCCACGAGCACCGCCACCAGGATGGAGGTATCGAGGGAGTAGGCCGGGAAGAGTGTCAGGGTCGAAAGGAGCGCCATGGTGGCCGCTCGAATCTAGGGAGGGCGCCGGACCCGACCAGGGTTGCCCCTCTCGGCTGCTGAGAAGCGTCCGCTGTCCAACCGAAACTTCGGGCCTCCAGTGTCGCTGAATGCCCAGCCCCGGACACTGGTATCGGATCCGCGGACGGATCAGCCCTCCTGCTTCACGTGGCGAGCAGCCGCTTGGCACGGCACGTGCGGACGTCTCTCGCGAGACACTTCACGGGCAGTCCTGCGCGACCACGGCAGGGCAGCCCAGGCCGGAACCGCCGAGCGTGCAGGGCACGGTGTCCGCGAGCGCCTGCATGACGGCCTTGGACGACGCGCCGGTGCCGCGCAGCGTGGCGGACTGCTCCAGGTGGACGAAGCGGTCCGTGGCGGCGGCGGCCTCCGCGAAGCAAGCGTCGGAGGCCCCGTTGTCGATGCGGCCCTGCACGTTGCTGGTGCCGCACAGAGTGCGGTGCTTGCCCGAGTCATCCGCCGCGTTGCAGGAGAAGGCCTTCTTGGTGCCCGTCAGGTGGGTGTTGAGCGAGTCGCGCAGGCGGTTGGAGAGCGCATCCGGCCGCGGCGCGCTGGTGCCGTCGCTCACCACGGCGGCCTCGGGACCGTCGCCCGCGTCCATGCCGTGGATGCTGGCGGCGATGGCGTCCGGGTACGTGTCGCGCAGCGCGCGGTGCGCGGCGGTGAAGAAGTTGTTGCCGTAGTGCGCGGCGTCGGAGATGCGCAGGCCCTTCGTGCCGCACACGCTGGTGGTGCCGCTGCACGGGCTGGCGGTGGTGACGGCGCAGCGGTTGCTGCCGGTGATGAGAAGCGCTCGAGCGCCCAGGGTCACCAGCTGCGTGGCCGTCTGACGCAGCGTGCCCTCATCAGAGTCCGCGTGCGGCGCCTCCAGCCACAGGTCGCGCGCGGGGAACAGGTTGATGATGAAGGTGCCGCCGCCGCGCGACAGCAGGCCCTGCTCGCGCACCACCAGCCACCCGCCACCCGTGTCGTTGCGGAAGGTGGACACGCCGTAGCCCATCCCCGCCAGGTCCTGCACCACCCGCGGCGTGGGACCTTCGGTGAGCAGCGTGCGGAACGCGCCCTCGAACGCGGCGAGCTCCGTGCCGCCCGGCTCCTTGAAGCCGCCGCTGTTGGCCGTGGCGATGGGCGCCGTCTGGAGCCACGTCGTCAGGTTGCCCGTCAGGCTGGACAGCGAGCCGAGCGGCGAACACACGCCCGTCGTGGGAGCAGGCGTGCTGACGACCGGCGTCTCGGGCGCGGGCGTCTCCACGGGCGTCACCGTGTCGGTGGGCGTCGGCGTGGTGGGCACCTGGCCCACGTCCTCCACGGGCGCGGTGGGCGAAGTGGGCGTCCCGACGACGGTCCCCGGAGCGGACGTGGAGGGGCTCTCCGCCACGGCATCGCTCGGTCCCGCGACGGCATTGCTGCAAGCGGCTGCGAGAAGCAGGAGGCAGGACAGGGATGCGCGCAGGGGGGGCAAGGACATGGTCCTGTCCCGAACAGCACGCCCTGCGCATGCATTCACACCCCGTCAATCCGGGATGACAGCCGGGGCGGGGCTCGGTTGCCCGTCCGCCCTATGTCACCCGCCCGCTCAGGGCAGGGTCCGCAGCAGTCCCTCCGCGTCGGGTGCGCCCCAGCCGGTGGGGATGTCCCAGCCCGGCCCGGCTTCGTACTGACGGTCGGTGACGCCCACGGTGATGTCGCGGAACGTCTGCTGCACCGCGGGCAGCGTGTAGAGCTGCGAGTTGAGCCAGCCCACCCTCGGCTTCGCCGCGTCCGCGCGCGCGCCGTTCACCACCGTCATGATCCCCGCGAAGATGGGCGAGGAGAACGACGTGCCGGTGTTGGGCGTGGTGACGCCCAGCCACGTGTACCAGTAGCCGGTGTCCGCGTTCAGCGCGACGTCCACCACCGCGCGCTTGGCGGGCATCGGGACCAGGCCCTTCTGCCATTCCGGCGTGGCGAAGGTGCGGGTGATGCCGGAGCCGGAGTAGTACCAGGCCGTCTCGCCCGTCACCGTCATGCCGTTCATCTTCAACTGCGTGCCGCCCACGGCGGTGACGTAGGGGCTGTTGCCCGGGACGTCCACGCCCGCGGAGTCGCCGCTCGCCGCCGCGACGGTGATGCCCAGCGCGGCGGCCATGGTGCTGGCGTGGCTGTAGGCCTCATGCACCGCTTTGGGTTCGGAGTCCTCGCGGTGGGCAAAGGACGTGGTGATGACGCTCACCTCGCCGCGGCCAATGGCCTCGTTGTAGGTGTAGAGCATGGACGTGTTGCGCGCGTCCGGGCCCATGTAGACGAGCACCTCCGCCTTGGGTGCCATCGCCGCGGCCCACTCCACGTCCAGCGTGCCTTCGCGGTAGCGCGTGACGGGCGGCTCCATGGTCTGGATGACCTTGGGGTCCTCGCGCTCGATGCCCCACATCTTCCAGAAGGCGCGCACGTCCTTCCACCGGAAGCTGGCGCCAATCACCACGCCCAGCTTCATGCCCTGGCCCTGGTGGCCCTGCTCATAAAGCGAGTCCACGTTGTACGCGCGCGCCACCTGCTGCGGCGTGAGGCCCCGGCTGACGGGGTTCGGCGGCTCCGTGGACGGCTGTCCGAACTCGCCGGGCAGGGTGCCCGTCTCCGCCGGCAGGTCCAGCGCCACGACGGCGTGGATGCGCTGCTGCACGAACGTGGGGGCCTTGATGGTCTCTACGAGGCCATAGACGTCGTGCGGGTCATTTCCGCCTTGCGGCGACTTGCGCTCCAGCACTCGCAGCGTCACGCCGAACGCCTTGTTGAACTGGCCCACCGTGCCCACGAACTGCACCAGCAGCCGGTTGGTGGCGACGTAGGGCACCTGCATGCCCTCGGACTTCAGCCAGTCCGTGACGACGGTGACGTCCTTCTCCAACGGAGCGTGCTTCGCCATCCACTCGGCGGGCGTCATGTACTGACGGAAGCGGGATCCGCCTGGCTTGTAGATGTCCGCGATGCGCTCCTCGAGCGCGGGCGCGTCGCGGATGGGGAAGGACACGAGCCCGCGGATGAGGTCCGTCACCGGCGCCTCGCCCTGGTCCGTGTAGACGCCCGGCAGGGGGCCCGGGACGCCGTCCGTCGTCGGGATGGGCGTGGGGTCCAACACCTCCGCCTCCGGGTCGGGCGGCGGCGGGTCCACCACCTCTGGCTCCGGCGGTGGCTTGCCGGGCGGGGGCTGTGAGTTTTCGGAGTCGGGAAGGGTGGGCGTGGATTCCACCGGAGTCGGCCCGGGAGGCCGCGGCTTGCCCACGGACGTCAGGCGGTCCGAGTCACGGCAGCCACCCATCCACCCCGCCAGCAGAAGCACACCCGTCAGGATGTATCCGCGCTTCATTGCGCCCCCAGCCCGGAGTGACCCGCCTCGGGTCCCCGGCACCCCAGCCGTCCTCCCCCTGGAAGACGTCGGCCCTTGTGCGCATCGAAGGTGGGAGCGATTGCCCTGCGAGGCAACTGTCGTGGACAGGTAAATCGCGGCTACACTGTTGGTACTTCTTTGCCCATCCCATGCGGCTGCCGACAGCACTCCTGCTCTTCATCCTCTTCCTGCTGCCGTGCGCTGCGCTGGCGCAGGGAGACACGCGCATCACCTTCCTGGGCCGTCAGTTGGAGAAGGGAAGGGATCCGCGTGCGCGCTCACAGGCCGCGCTGGTGTTGGGCGCCACCGAGGATCCCGAAGCGGTGACACCGCTGTGCGGCGGCCTCAAGGACCCGAGCGAGCTGGTGCGCGCGGCGGTGGCCAAGGGATTGGGCGCGCTCCTGGAGCCGAAGGGGCTCGACTGCCTCCAGGCGGTGCAGGGGGAGGCGGACGCCACGGTGCAGGCGGCGGTGGCGGAGTCCATCAAGGTCATCAAGGCGTTCCAGTCGCGCCGGCCGCGCTTCTACCTGTCGCTGGACGCGCTGAAGGACAAGACGGGCAGGGTGCCCGCGGAGCTCGTGAAGGTGACGCAGGAGCGGCTTCGTTCCAAGCTGGTGCGCCGGGGCGCGCAGATGGCGCCGGAGAAGGAGTCGAAGGCCGCGGCGAAGGGCGCGCTCAAGAAGCTGGGCGTGCACGGCTACCGCATCACGGCGGAGATCCAGTCGACGGACAGTGGAGGCCTGCGCCTGCAGCTTCTGTGCATGACGTACCCGGAGCAGTCCCTGATGGGACAGGTGGAAGTGAACGCCGCGGGGGCTCCGCCCGCGGACCTGTTGAAGGCCCTGATCCCCCGAGCCATCGAGGAAGCCGCCGCGACCTTCGAGTGGAGCAGCGAGACATGACGACGACCACGGCCCAGGCCCCGACGACGAAGCGCCGCTGGCGCAACTTCCTGCTCGACGCGCCCTTCCAGCTGAGGCTCACCGCGTACATCGTCGGTGTGTCGTTGGTGATGGCGGCGCTGCTGGGCATCTTCCTGGTGCGCGCGGCGAATTCGCTGTTGCAAGAGACGGCGAAGGCGGTGGACGCCCGCTCGGCGGCGGCGGAGGTGAGCCGCGAGTTGTCCGGAGCCACGCTCTCCAACGAGCTGATGGTCCACATGAACGACCCGGCGTTCGAGAAGCAGTTCCGCGAGCAGGCGCAGTCCATCGACGCCAAGTACGACGCGGAGCGCGCGGCCATCGTCACGCAGCGCGCGGAGCTGGAGCGCCATCAGCAGCTGACGTGGTGGGTGCTGGGCGGCTGCCTGGTGTCGTTCATCGCGGTGGTGGCGCTGGCGACCATCGTGGTGACGCACCGGATGGTGGGCCCGCTCTTCCGCATCAAGCGCATGATGCGCGAAGTGGCGGAAGGCCACCTGAACCCGCCGCAGCACGGCCTGCGCGAAGGCGACGAACTGCAGGATGTCTTCGAGGTCGCGCGGGACATGACCCAGCGGCTGCGCGCGCAGCAGACCGAGGACGCGCGCGCGCTGTCGGAGGCCCTGGCGCAGGCGAAGACGAGCGGCGCCACGGGCCCCTGGGTGGACGAACTGACCGCCCTGGAGACGCGCTACCGCGAGCGGCTGGCGCGGTAGGGCAGGGCGGCTTGGCGACACCGCGCCGGGGGCTCACACCCGCGCGGTGTCCGCGGTGAGCCCCATCTGCAAGAGCTCCGAGTGCAGCAGCAGCCGCGCCTGCGCCCACGGCAGCGCGACGACTCGGTAGCCCGCGAGCGCCTGGAGCAGCAGCGGCCGGTAGCTCGCGTGTCCTGGGTCCGCCACCACGACGATGCCCCGGTCCGTGGTGGAGCGGATGAGCCGCCCGACGCCCTGGCGCAGGAGCAGCAGCGCGCGCGGCAGCCGGTACTGGAGGAAGCCCAGGTACTCGTTGCCCGCCTTCGCCAGCGGCTCCTCGCGCGCGGCCACCAGCGGCCGTGACGCCGGCTCCAGGGGCAGCTTGTCGATGAAGACACACCCCACGCCGCGGCCGGGGATGTCCACGCCCTGCCAGAAGCTCTTGGTGCCCAGCAGCACCGTGCCCGTGTCGCGCTCCTGCCGCGCCGCCAGCGAACGGCCGTGCCCGCGCGACTGGCGCAGCACCTCGATGCCGTGCGGCTCCAGCCGCGCCTGCACCTCGCGCGCGACGCGCTCCAGCCGCCGCGTGGAGGCGAACAGGCCCAGCACCCGGCCGCCCATCACCTGCGCCAGGCCGGAGATGCGCCCCGAGGCCCAGTCGATGAACGGCTCCTCGTGCGCGCGCGGCGCGTCCGTCACCAGCACCACCAGCGCCTGCTGTCCCAGATGGAACGGCGACGGTGCGCGCAAGATGGGCGGCCTCAGTCCCAGCCGCTTCAGCACGAAGGGAACAGGGTCACCCGTGCCCAGCGTGGCGGACGCCATCACCAGCGCGCGCTTGTTCGCGGCGAAGTCCTTCGCCACGGACTCGGACACGTCCACCGGCTGCGCGCCCACGCTCCAACGCGTCTTGCGAGGCTCCGCCCGCGCCGCGTAGCAGCGCTTCGCATCCGGCTCTCCAGCCAGCTCGCCCGCGAGCACCGACAGCTCGCCCAGCTCCGTGGTGGCGCCGGCCAGCTCCCGCTCCAGCGAAGGCTGCTTCACCGCCAGCTCCGGCAGCGCCGCCAGCACCCGCACCGACAGCAGCGTGTGTACCCGTTGCAGCGCCGTGCGCACCGCCACCAGGCCCTCTCGCACGGGCTCCCAGGCGGGCAGGGCGCGCACCGCGTCCGTCACCCGCAGCTCCGGCGCGTAGGCCGCGTCGTCCGCGTCTTCGCCGGGCATCGCCGCCGCGGGCTCGCACAGGGCCGTCACCTGTTCGCCCAGCAGGCGCGCCTCCTGGAGCAGGGTGCGCAGGGCGTCGTCCACCTCGGACATCAGCACGCGGGACTCGTCCCGGCGAGTGGCCGCGAGCGCGCGGCGCAACTCCGCGAAGAGGCCCCGGCGCCCGTCGCGTCCGTGCAGCCGCTCCGTGAGGCGCAGGAAGGCCAGGTCGGACAGCTCCACCGTGAGCGCGGTGGTGGCCACGTCCTCCAGCTCGTGCGCCTCGTCCAGCACCAGGTGGTCCAGTCGCCCGTAGCGCGCGGGCCACGCGAACGCGAGCGACTGGTTGATGACCAGCACGTCCGCCTCGCGCGCCTGCGCCACCGCCGAGTGGTAGAAGCACTTGTGGTGATGCGGGCACCGCTCGCCCAGCGTCGTCGCCGCCTCGGAGCGCACCGCCGGCACCAGCCCGTGCATGCCCGGGAAGCGCTCGCGGAACCAGTGGCTCAGCCGGTCCAGGTCCCCGTCCACGCTGCGGCGCATGTACGCGCGCACGTAGGCCCGGGGCGCCCGCGCGGAGTGGTTCATCCCCGGCTCCACGCGCGTGGCCTCCAGCGCGCGTCGGCGGCACAGGTAGTTCGTCTGGCCCTTGAGCAGCGCGTAGCCGAACGCGCCGCCGGTGGCCTGGTGCAGCCGGGGCAGGTCCTTCTCCAGGAGCTGGTCCTGGAGCGTCTTCGTGTGCGGCGCCACGCCCACCTTCAGCCCGTTGCGCGAGGCGAACAGCGCCGCGGGCGTGAGGTACGCCAGCGACTTGCCCGTGCCCGTGCCGGCCTCCACCGCCACCTGCCCGCCGTCCGACAGCGTGCGCGCCACCGCCTGCGCCATCTCCAGCTGCGCGGGCCGGGACAGGAACCCGCCGCCCCGCTCCAGCGCGCCGCCGGGCCCCAGCACCTGGGCCACTTCCTCCGGCCGCACCGGCAGCGGCGTCGCGTCCAGCTCCGGCTCCGGGGGAGGCCTGCCACCATTCACGCGCTTGCGCTCCGGCCGCGCGCGCAGGAAGCCGCCCGTCGTCTCCAGGTTCAGCGGCGTTGGCGTGGCCCGGCATGCGTCCCACAGCCGCGAGAGCAGCTCCAGCAGCGGGCGCGCCTCCGCGTCCATCGCCAGGTCGCGAGCGTCCTCATCCGACAGGGTATCCAGCAGCGGCGTGGGCCCCAGCGACGCGCGGGCCCTGGGGTCCATCGTGGACAGCAGGTCCGCCACGTCCTCCGCGCGCCCGTCGCGCACGCAGCCATCCAGCGCGTGCACCAGCACCGCGTGCACCGCCACGCAGTCATGCAGCGCCCGGTGCGGCTGCTGTGAGCCCAGCTTCGCCCACCGCATCAGCGACTCCAGCGAGTGGCTGGGCAGCTCCGGGTGCAGGTAGTGCATGAGCTCGCACGAGTCGAGTACCGGCACGCCGCCGAGCACGTCCGGCAGGAAGCCCTTCTCGAACGGGGCGTTGTGCGCCACCACCGTCCAGCCCTTGAGCCGCTCCCGCAGCTGGGCGCGCTCCGCGTCGAAGCGGGGCTGTCCTGCGAGCTGCGCGTCGGACAGGCCGGTGAGCCGACGGATGGTGAGGTTCAGCGGGCGCGAGGCCGAATACAGCTGGGAGAAGCGGTCCACCTCCCGGCCGTGCTCGAAGAAGAGGCACCCGACTTCGATGACCTCATCCACGCGGGGGTCGAGCCCCGTCGTTTCGAGGTCCAGGAAGACGTGCCGGGTGAAGAGCTCCGAGCTGCCCATGCAGGCCCGCGAGACTACCCGCCCGGGCGGACATCGCCAGTTAACGGAGCGGGGCGCTACTGCACGAAGAAGCGGCCAGTGGTCTCTCCCGTCGGGCACCCGTAATGGAGCATCCCGGACTGACGGGGCGTGAAGGCAATCTCCACCAGCGGGTGGGGCGAACGGACGGAGGAGTCCGAGGACTTCAGTCCACCACGAACGTACCGGCGATCATCTTCCCCATCGCGCAGCCGTACCTCAGCGTCCCGGACTGGTTGGGCGTGAAGGTGATGTCCACCGGCGTGTTCAGGGGCAGCTTCGTGTCGATTTTGTACTCGTCCATCACGAGCTCGGTGGCGCACGTCAGGTCCGTCCTGCGCGTCACCACCAGCTTCACCGGCTCGCCCTTCTTGAGCTGCACCGGCGAGGGCTCATAGCCCTTCTCCGTGACGGCCAGCTCCACCACGTGCACGCCGTTCTCCCGCCGTCCCACCTCCTGCGCGGCGGGCGTGCCCGGCTCCTTCGCGGAGGACTCCTTCGTGCACGCCTGCTGTGACGCTCCCGCGAGGACCGCCGCCGCGGTGAGCGCGAGCCAGGGCTTGATGATGCGGGAGAAGAAGGGGCGCATGGATGGAGTCTCCAGGGGGAGGAAGGACACGGGCGGCCCGCCACTGAAGGCAGGGCCGCCCGGAAGTAACGACACCGCGAGCCGCTTTCAGCCCTCGGCGTCGGGCTCTGAACCGGCCTCGTCGTCGGAAGCATCCTCGGGGGGGGCCGGGGGCGCTTCGAAGCGCAGGAGCGCGTGCAGCGGGACGAACAGCTCGTGCCCGGGCTCGCCCAGCAGCACGTCGAAGCGGCCCACGCGCAACAGCGGCGCCTCCACCGTGATGCCGTTGCGCAGCACCAGCTTCACCGTCTGCCCGATGTGCGGCAGGAACGGCCGGGGGTCCGAGTAGGGGCGCTTGTCCGGCTGCCGCGCCACCTGCGCCGGCTTCTGCGTGAGCTTCGCGTCGCGCTCCAGGGTCGGCATCAGCCGCTCCCAGTCACCCCTGCGCGCGATGAGCACCACCTGGAGCTTCTCCAGACGGCCCGTGCGCTCGAAGGTGAAGGCGATGGCCTCCTCCGCCAGCAGCGTGTCCAACAGCGACCGCTCCGCCAGCACCACGGACAGCTCGGTCTTCTGCTCGATGAAGGCGCCCAGGAAGTCCGCGACGAGCGCGTTGTCCACCTGGCCGCGCGCCTGCTTGATGGCCGCCTTGCGCTGGCTGCGCTCCTTGCGTGCCATGAACTCCTGCACGGTGAGGCCGCTCTGGAGGATGCCGAACGCGTCGCCCAGCGACAGGCCCGGCGTCTGGCCCATCAGCTCGTAGACCTGGTCGAAGCGCTTCGCCTCCTCGGCGTGCAGCTTGCGCCAGATGCGCGCCTTCATCTTCCCTTCCAGCTCACCCTTGGCGATGCGCGCCGGCACGTGCTCGCGCGTGGCCAGCGCCAGGATCTGCTCCGGCGTGGGCGGCGGGCGCGGGGGGCCGGGGCGCGGCGCGAAGCGGCCCGGAGGCCCACCCGCGCGAGGGGGCCCACCCATCCCGGGACCCCGGGGAGGCGGACGTGACGCGGCCCCCGGCGTGAAGCCCGGTGCCGGCGGACCGGATGGCCGGGGCGGCGCCGAGGGAGCCGCCGTCGCCGTGCCTGCCTCGCCCGCCGGGCCCGGAGCCGGGCGGGGAGGGGGAGCGGACGGCGCCACGGACGGCCGA
>NZ_RAWR01000128.1:0-30236 GCF_003986945.1 Corallococcus sp. AB018
GCGCGAAGCCGCCCCCGGCCGCCAAGCCGCCCCCGGCGACGAAGTAGTCCGCCCCTCTCCCTAACGGGAGCGGCGGGAACGAGGGCCGACGTGAGGGACTTCCCCTCGCGCCGGCCCTCTTCGCGTCCGGGGTTCAACGCGCTGGCGCGTCCGCCTTCACCGCGCTACGCCCGGAAGCCGGCCCGGACAGCCCGGGCCCGAAAGGACACGGACGATGAAGCCGGACATGAAGAGGCTCACGTGGGTGCTGGCGGCGGCGCTGATGCTGGGCGCCTGCGCGACGAGCAGTCCGGCGGAGGTGGCGCGCACGCCGTCCGCCACGGGCGCCGTCTCCGAGGAGGAGTTCAAGGCCATGCACACCCTGCGCACGGACGCCGCCCCCGAGCGCAAGGGCCAGCCGGTGGAGCTGTCCGACGGCTCCAAGGCCTACCTGAGCCTGCCTCCGAACGCGAAGGGCCCCCTGCCCGCCGTCATCGTCATCCACGAGTGGTGGGGCCTCAACGAGCACGTGCAGGCCTGGGCGGACCGGCTGGCGGCGGAGGGCTACGCGGCGCTCGCGGTGGACCTCTACCACGGCAAGGTGGGCGCCAACCCCGACGAGGCGCTCGCGCTGGTGAAGGCCGTGGACCCGGACCAGGCCACGAAGACGCTGCTGGCCGCGCACGCGTTCCTCAAGGGCGACCCGCGCATCCAGGCCGTGCGCACCGGCAGCATCGGCTGGTGCTTCGGCGGCGGCTGGTCGCTGCGCACCGCCATGGCCATCCCGGAGCTGAGCGCGGCGGTCATCTACTACGGCCACCCGGTGACCGACCCGCAGCAGCTCTCCAGCATCAAGGCCCAGGTGCTGGGCATCTTCGGCACGAAGGACAAGTCCATCCCGCCGGAGACGGTGCAGGCCTTCGAGAAGGCGCTGGAGGAGGCCGGCGTGCGCAGCCGCATCGTGGAGTACGACGCGGACCACGCCTTCGCCAACCCCTCCGGCGGCCGCTACGACGAGCGCTCCGCCGCGTCCGCCTGGGCGGAGACGTCCGCGTTCCTCGCGCGCACGCTCAAGCGCTGAGGCGGCATCGCAGTGGGGCCAGCGGCCTTCAGTAGGGACGCTGGCCCACGTAGTTGCCCGGGGGCGCGTAGTTGCACACCCAGAAGTCCCAGCTGGACGTCCCGAAGGGCGAATTGACGGTGCAGCGCTTCGTGGCGCAGCCCAGGCGGCGCGTGTTGCGCCACACCACCTGCGTGTAGTGGCCGCAGGCCTTGCCCGACGCGCAGGCGTTCTTCGAGTAGTCGTAGTCCGCCACCTCGTCCACCCAGCCCTTCACCACGGTCTTCGCATTCAGGTAGTCCGGCGTGGCGGCGGCGATGTTCTCTCCCGCGTTGCCCCGGCCCGCGTTGTGCTCGTAATCGCAGTTGTCCACCCACTTCTGGGCGATCTCCGCCACCGCGGGGTCCCACGTGAGCGGCTCCAGCGCGGGTGACGGCGTGGGCTTCGCGGCGGCGCGGGCCGCGTTGTGGGCCTCCAGCATGTCTCGGGCGAACTGCGTCAGCTCCACGCCGCCGCCATCGGCGCTGGTGCCTCCGTCCTCCTGGACGCCCGCGTCCTCGGGCGTGTCGTCCGGGTCCCCGTCAGGGATACAGGCGAGCAGGAGGAACGGGGTGAGCATCACGGCGGACAGGGGACGGAAGAGGGGAGGACGTCGCATGGGAGGGATTATCCGCGCGCGGGTGGGTGTGCGGGCAAGCGGACAGGGGGACAGCGAGGATGGGGAGGGGCAGGGACCCCGTGGTAGGGTAAGCGTCCGGTCAGGAGACGCGACATGAGCCAAGACGAATCCCGCGCGCGGAAGATCCAGACAGCCCTTGAAGGGAACGATGAGTTCAGCACCTTTTCCATCGACCCGGACCTCAAGAAGCTGAAGATGAAGCTGGACCTCCAGTCGGAGGCGCAGCAGCAGCAGTCCGGCCGCCCGGAGACCGCGCCCAAGTCGGGCATGTTCATGCGGCTGTTCCACAAGATGTTCCGGGGTTGAGGGGCACGATGGTCAAGGAGTCCTACCGCGCGCAGTGGGAGCGCTCGCGGGCGTATCTGGAGACGGGGGACCTGGGGCTCGCGCTTCAGGAGCTGCGGGACGCGCTGACGCTGGCGTCGGACGACGCGGTCCTCTGGGAAGAAATCTTCAACCTGTCGCTGCTCGGGGGCCTCACGCAGAACGCCCTGGCCGCCGCGCTGCGGCTGCGCCAGCTGGCGCCGGAGAACCCCAACTTCATCGGCCTGCACGCCATGGCCGCGCTGCTCGCCGGCAAGCTGACGGAGGCCGTGCCCCTCTTCGAGGAGGTCCTCCAGCGCGACCCCGAGTCGGTGGAGGCCCGCCGGCAGCTGGCGCGGGCGCTGGACGTCGCGGGCCAGCGCGGCCGGGTGCGCACGCTGCTGGAAGAGGCCGTCGCGCGGGCGCCCTCGGACACGGGCGCGCCCAACGACCTGGCGGTGCACTACCTGGAGCACGTGCCGCAGGAAGGCCCGGCGCTCGCCGCGAGCGTCCTGGCGCCGGTGCTGGAGGCGCACCCCGAGGACCCCACCACGCACTTCAACCTGGCGCTGGCGCTGCGCCTGGGGGAGCCGGCGAAGGCCCGCCACCACGCGCAGCAGGTGCTCCAGGGTGGTGACAAGGAGCTCCGCGCGAAGGCCCAGCAGCTGCTGACGATGATCCCCGCCTGAAGCCGGGCGGGCCGTCAGGCCGCGCCGGGCACCCCCGTCCCCGGCGCCATGGATTTCCAGAGACAGACCTTGAAGACCCCGGGCGCCGTGTCCTCCCTCTGCTGGAGCGGCGACGCGCTGGTGGACCCGGTGGGTGGGCTGACGCGCTACCACCTGGATGGCACCACCTTCGACCCGCATGTGCGCTACTCGTACCGCTTCGACCGGGCGGTGATGTCCCCGGACGGCCGCTACAGCGTGCTGTACGAGTCGCTGGGGACGACGGGGCTGCTGCTCGACGGCACGGAGGTGGTCCGGCAGCTGACGCGGGACTTCTACCACGCGAACACCCACGACTATCCCGTGGCCCTGCACACGCTCCCCAGTGGACGCACGCTGCTGGCGCACTGCCCGAGTCGTACTGCGTGGTGGAGCTGGAGGACGCCGCCACGGGCGAGCGCCTCACGAAGCGCGACAACACCCCGACGGACATCTTCCACTCGCGGCTCCAGTTCAGCCCGGACGGGCGCTACCTGGCGAGCGCGGGGTGGATCTGGCACCCGGTGGACGCGGCGTCGGTGTTCGACGTGCCCCGCGCGCTGGAGGAGCCCGCGTCGCTGGACAGCGCCGCGCTGATGGAGGGCGTGGAGGGCGGCATCTTCCTCACGTCCGTCGCCTTTGGAGCGCGCGACACGCTCGTCTTCGTCCGCGTGGATGAGTCCCGCGACGGCGACACCTTCTACCTGGGCACGTACTCGCTCACGGAGCGCAAGCTGCTGTCGGAGGTGGAGCTGGAGGAGCCCGCGGGCCCGCTGATGGTCGTGGACGCGGAGCACGTGGTGGACTTCTTCGGCCACCCGAAGCTGGTGTCCCGCGCCACCGGCCGCGTGGTGCAGCGCTGGGAGGACCTGGACACGGGGAAGGTGCTGGCCAGCATCCGTCACCACCTGCCGCCCCCGCCGCACTTCGCGCTGGACGCCGCGAACCGCCGCTTCGCCGTGGGCACGGCGAGCGGCATCGAGGTCATCACGCTCGCGGCTCAGTAGGGCTTTTCGCCCACCCAGTTGCCCGGCGGCGCGTAGTTGCACACCCAGAGCTGCCACGTCTTCACGTTCCCGCCGAAGGGCGAGTTCTTCGTGCACAGCCGCGTCGCGCAGCCCACCGCCTTCGTGGTGCGCCACACCACCTGCGTGTAGTGGCCGCACATCTTCCCGGCCTTGCACTTGCCGGAGGCGTAGTCGTAGTCAGCGGCTTCGTCCGCCCAGCCCTTCACCACCTGCGCGGTGGTCCAGGTGTCCGGCGTCGCGGCGGCCAGGTTCTCTCCGAAGGTGCCCCGGTCCGGGTTGTGCTCGAAGCGGCACTCCTTCACGTAGGCCTCCGCCTTGCGCGCCGCCTCGTCGGACCAGGTGAGCGAGGGCAGCGCCGGCTTCGGCGTGGGACGCGAGGCCTTCGACCGCGCCTCGTTGTGCGCGGCCACCATGTCGCGCTTCAACTCCGCGGCGGTCGGCACCGGCTTGCGCGTGCCCTCGGTAGGCGCGGGCGCGGCCGTATTTGCCTTGCGCGCGGCGGCGGTGGCCGCGGCCTTCCTCGTGGAGGCGGAGACGGGCCGCTGCGCGTTCGCGCTGGAACCACAGCCAAGCAACGGGGCCAGCAGCAACACGGCGAGCCCGCGACGGAACACAGGAAGTGCCATGCGCGGAATCATTCCGCACCTGGGCCCCGAGTGCAGGAGAACCGAACCGGGCAGGCTGCCCCCGAGGGGCCCGAGCCCCTTCCTGCCCTACGCCCCCAGGCCCGGGAGCGGCCCGGTGCCGTCGTCGCCGAAGGACGTCGCGGACACGCCGAACATGCCGAGCAGGGCGATGTAGAGGTTCGCCAGCGGCTGCCCCCCATAGCGGATGTGCCGGCCCGGAGCGATGGCGCCGCCCGCGCGGCCCGCGAGCAGGATGGGCAGGTTCTTGTGCTCGTGCATGTTGCCGTCGGCAATCTCGCTGGAGAAGTACACGGCGCTGTGGTCCAGCAACGTCCCGCCCTCCTCCTGCACGCCCTTCATGCGCTGGAGGAGGTACGAGAACTGCTCCACCTCCCACTTGTCGATTTTCGCCAGCGCGTCGTAGTTGGCCTGGACCCGCTGGTGGTGCGAGTACGTGTGGTGCTCGCCGGACAGCCCCAGGAACGAATACACGCGCTGGCTGCGCGCGTTGCCCAGCATGAAGGTGCACGTGCGGGTCAGGTCGCACTGGAACGCGAGCACGATGAGGTCCAGCATCGCCTTCGTCTTCTCGCGCACGTCGTCGCTGTCGGCGGGCGTCACCGCGGCGCCGCACGTGGGGCCGGTGCCGTCCATCGCGTTCACGCGCAGCTCCAGCTCGCGCACGCCGGTGAAGTACTCATCCAGCTTGCGCTTGTCCGTGGTGCCCAGCTTCCCCTGGAGCGATTTCGCGTCGTCGCGCACGGCGTCGATGATGCTCAGACCGTACGCCTTGCGCTTCGCCAGCTCCGCCTGCGTGACGTTCGGGTCGAAGTCCGCGAAGAGCCGCTCGAAGGCCGCGCGAGGCTTCGTCTCCTTGGGCACGGGCGTGGACGGCCCCGCCCACGCGATGTTGTTCGCGTACGGGCACGCGTAGCCGGAGTCGCAGTTGCCAATGCCCTTGCCCTGGTCGATGCCCAGCTCCAGCGACGGGTAGCGCGTGGCCTTGCCCAACGCGTTCGCCATCACCTGGTCCATGGAGATGCCGGTGCGGATGTTGGTGCCCTCCGTCTTGCGCGCCTTCACGCAGGACAGGAACGCGGACGTCGCGGCGGCGTGGTGGCCGTCGCCGTCTGGCTTGCCGGGCAGGTTGTCCAGGCCGCTCAGCACCAGCAGGTCCCCCTTCACCGGCGCCAGCGACGCGAGCGTGGGCGTCAGGGAGTAGTTCGCGCCCTCCCCACCGGGCGTCCACTTGGGCATGTGGATGCCGCAGGGCGTGTAGAAGGCCACGAAGCGGCGCGGGGCCGGCGTGGCGGCGCGGGCCGTGCGCGGGCGCATGACGTCCAGGAGCGGCAGCGCCATCAGCGCGCCCATGCCGCGCAGGAGCGTCCGGCGGGAGAGGGCAGGGGTGCGGCTCATGGCTTTTGTTCCTCCGCTTCGCCACGCCGTTGCAGGAACGCGTCGCTGCGGACGATGGCGAGGATGTAGTCGGTGAGCCGGCCGCCCCGGGTTTCGGCCTGCTGGGAGATGTCGCGCACGGTGCAGCGGTCCTCTGCTTCCGCGCCGCGTCCGAGCGCGTAGGTGAGCAGGTGGCGCGTCATGCACGCGGACAGGTCCGGGTCCTGCTTCACCACCGCGCGCATCTCCGTCACGCCGTTGAAGGCCTTGCCCCCGGGCAGCTCGCCGCTGGGGTCCACCACCGCGCCGCCTTCCTCCTTCGTGCGCCAGCGGCCCACCGGGTCGAAGTTCTCCATGCCGAAGCCCAGCGGATCCATCAGCGTGTGACAGCTCGAGCAGGTGGGGTCCACGCGGTGCTGCGCCATGCGCGCCTTGATGTTGAGCGTGGGGTCCACCGCCGGGGCCAGTCCGCCCGCGTCGGGCGGTGGCGGTGGCGGCCCCTTGCACAACAGCTGCTCCAGCACCCAGACGCCGCGCTTCACCGGCGACGTGCGGTCCGGGTTCGCGGTGACGGTGAGCAACGCGCCCTTGCCAAACAAGCCCGCGCGCTCCGGGTGGTCCTTCAGCTCCACGCGCGTCATCGCGGGGGTGCCGGGCTTGGGCAGACCGTAGTGCGAAGCGAGCCGGTCGTTCACGTAGGTGAAGGGTGCGTCCAGCAGGTCCTTGAGGCGGTGGTCCCCGGTGACGAACTCCTGGAAGACGAGCTGCATCTCCTGGCGCATGGCCTCGCGCAGCGGTTCGTCGAAGCCGTAGCGCGACTCCGGCTGGGAGAAGTCGAGCGCGCGCGTGTAGAGCCACTGCCCCGCGAAATTGTCCACCAGCGCGCGGGCCTTGGGGTCCGCCAGCATGCGCCGCACCTGCGCCTCCAGCACCTCCGGCTCGTGCAGGTGGCCGCTCTCCGCCGCTTGCAGCAGCGCTTCATCCGGCATGCTGCTCCAGAGGAAGTAGGACAGGCGGCTCGCCAGCTCCAGGTCGCTCACGGTGTGCGGCACCGTGGACGTGGGGGCGGGGTCCAGCTCCACGCGGAAGAGGAAGTGCGGCGACACCAGCACCGCGCGCAGCGCCAGCTTCACGCCCACCTCCGGAGTGTCGCCCTGCTGCCGGGCCAGCGCGACGAACGCGACCAGCCGCTCGACTTCTTCCGAGGTGACGGGCCTGCGCCAGGCCCTGCGCGCGAAGGGCTTGAGCAGCTCGCGCGCGCACGCCTCCGGTCGGGCGGGGTCGAGCACGCACGCATTGAACGCGCCTCGCGTCCACGCGGCCTCCACCAGCGCCTCCGCCGCGTGGGAGTACTTCTCCATCAGCAGCGGGGACATGCTGAGCACGTCCGCGTTGTTGTCGAAGCCGAAGCCGTGGTCGTCCGGCGGGAAGCTGCTCGCGGGCGAGCCCGTGTCGCCCAAGAGGTCGCGCACGGTGTTGTTGTACTCAGCGCGGTTGAGGCGGTGCAGCGTGACGCGGCCCGGGTCTCGCGCCGCCGAGCGGCACAGCGCGTCCTGCGGATCCACGGGTGCGTCCGGCCCTGGCAGCACCCGCGCCTTGGGAAGGGAATCGTTGCAGCCCGTGGCCAGCACCACCGCCACCGCCGCGAGGCCCACCCTCCGCCATCTCCGACCGCAGGCCGTCACCGCGCGCACGCCTCCTCCGAGCCGCGAATGGGCCCCGGCGAGCGCGCTCCAAAGCAAGACCCTCACCATCCACGGCGTGACGACAGGCCGACGTCAGGCTCCGTCCCCGGGATGGAGATGGGCACGCGCACGGGACTTGAAAGGGAAGGGGAGTTCCGCGACCGGGCAGGGCCCGGGGACCGGAAGGGCACCGCGCGCCGACTCCTGCCCTCGAGGGCGGGTCAGGCGGCGCGGCACTCCCGGAAGCGGGCTTGAAGGACGCGGCCCGCTTCCGGGGATGAGGCAGCGCTACTTCGCGTCCTTCGCGGTGCCCGTCGTCTTCGCGGAGCCGTCGAGGTACGCGCGGTAGGCCTCGAAGCCGTACGGCCGGCCGAGGAAGTCCTTCACCTGCTCCGCGGCGGGCTTGGAGCCGCCGGGCTCCAGCACCGTCTTGCGGTAGTGCATGGCCGTGTCGCGGTCCAGGTAGCCGTTCTCCTGGAACTTCGACTCCAGGTCCTTCGCGATGACGGAGGACCAGAGGTACGTGTAGTACGCGGCCGAGTACCCATCCAGGTGCCCGAAGGCGAGCTCGAAGTGGGTGCCGTCGCGGAACTCGTGGCGGAAGGGCGACAGCTTCTTCTGCAGCTCGGAGAGCACCGCGGACGTGTCGAAGCCCGGCGCGCGCGAGTAGTACTGGAGGCTGACCGCGGAGAGGAACAGCTGCCGGCGCGCGTACAGGCCCAGGCCGAACTCCTTCGACGCGCGCAGCTTCTCCACCAGCTCCGCGGGGATGGGCTCGTTGGACTCGTGGTGCTTGGCGAAGCTCTTGAGCACCTCCGGCTGCTCCGCCCACTGCTGCAGCAGCATGGACGGCGTCTCCACGAAGTCACGCTCCATGGAGATGCCGGAGATGGGCGTCCACTTCTGGTGGCCGGAGAAGATGGTGTGCATCAGGTGGCCGAACTCGTGGAAGAACGTCCCCACCTCGTCGTGCGTCATCAGGTCGCCGGGGCGCGGGAAGTTGCACACCAGCACGGCTTCCGGCAGCCGCTTGTCCAGCTCACCCGTGACGAGGTCGAACTGCGCCGCGTGCTTGTACTTGTCGTCGCGCGGGTGCATGTCCAGGTAGATGCGGCCCAGCGGCTTGCCGCCGTCCACGACGTCATACGCCTCCACGTCGGTGTGCCACGTCTTCGCGTCCTTCACCGGCTGGAAGGCCACCCCCCACAGGCTGGAGGTGATGCCCATCACGCCGTCCTTCACCCGCGCGTACTCCAGGTAGGGCCGCACCGCCTGCGAGTCGAACCCGAACTTCTCCGCGCGCAGCCGGTCCTCGTAGTAGTCCTGGTCCCAGGGCTCCACCACGGTGGCGCCCTTCACGTCCTTCTTCTTGCGCGCCAGCAGGTCCGCCATCTCCTTCTTCGCGCGAACCTCCGTGGCCTGCGCCAACTGGTCGATGAAGTCCGCCGCGGCCTGCTGCGTGCGCGTCATGCGCGTTTCGGTCGTGAAGGCCGCGTAGGTGTCGTAGCCCAGCAGCGTGGCCAGCTCGTTGCGCTTCTCGATGAGCTGCGCGAGCACCGCCTGGTTCTTGGGGAACGCGCGCTGGCGGTAGGTGCGCCAGAGCTTCTCGCGCGCCTTCGCGTTCTTCGCGTACGTCATGAACGGGAAGTAGTCCGGGTAGTTGCTGGTGATGACCACCTTGCCGTCCGCGCCGGGCGCGTGCGCCTTCTTGTAGTCCTCCGGCAGCCCGTCCAGGTCCTTGGTCGTGAAGGCCACGCTGCGCGTGTCCTCCGCGATGTTCTGCCCGAACTGCTGGCCCAGCTTGAGGATCTCCTCGTTGAGCGTCTTCACCTTGGCGCGCGTGGCCTCGTCCCGGTCCACGCCCGCGCGGCGGAAGTCCAGCAGCGTGCGGTCCATCCAGTGGTGCGTGGCCGCGTCCTCCTTGGACAGGTCCACCAGCGACAGCGCGTCGTAGACGCCGCGGTCCTGCGACAGCGCTACGTTGGCCGCGTCCACCTGCTGCTCGCACTCGCGGGACGCGTCGCGCATGGCGGCGTCCGGGTGCACCTCATGCGTGAGGCTGGAGCGGTTGGCCGCGTTGAGGATGGCCGTCTGCGCTTCGTCGTACGCCTTGAGGATGCCCTGGCCGTTCGTCTTCGGATCCAGCTTCTTCAGCGCGGCCACCTGCGCCTGCGCGCGCTCCAGGTCCGCCTTGCACAGGGCCTTGAAGGCGTCCGGCGTGCCGGCCAGCACTTCCGAGCCCTTCATGGGCGCCAGCTGGGGCTTCGCCGTGTTGGAGGCGATGCGGGCCATGGCTTCACGGTTCTGCGTGATGCTGCCGTTGGAGCAACCCGTCGCGGCGAGCGCCGCCACCACGGTGAGCGCGGGGATTTTCAAGGGGACTTCCTCCACTGGGGGAACGACCTGCTTCGCGGGCCCGTCATGCCACATCCCCGCCCCTCCGCGCCCGTCCGCCGTGAACAGCCAGGCTGTCCTCCGGTACTGGCTGGATGCTTGGAGGCCCCAGCTGACGCACCTCGCCTTGTTCCCCGTGCAGTCGCCCGGTAATCCGGCACTCGCTTCGAATTCTTGGAAGTTGTCCTGGCCGGAGGGTGAAAACGGATGCGCAAGGCACTGGGTGGTGCGGTCGCGGCGTTGCTGTTGTGGGGCTGTGGTGGGGCGGGCACGGAAGCGCCGCCGGCGTCTCCGGAAGGGCTGTCGCTCCGCTCCGGGACAGGCCTGACCGAGGGCACCTGGGCACACGACGGGCAGACGGTGTCCTTCGCCTCGCGCGAGGTAGAGCCCGGGGTGTACCGCCTGGAGGTGCGCATGCACGGCATGACGCTGACGGGGCTGATGGACCCGGCGTCGGGCGTGTCCACGCTGGACGGCTTCGCGGACACGAACGTGCAGGACACGCAGGTGGTGGACGCGGACCGCCAGGTGCTGAGCGCGTTCTACGGGGCGCTGAACCAGGGGCTGCCGCAGGGTGACGCGGCTGCGCCGGAGGCCATGTACCTGCGCCGCGCGGTGGGCCTGTGGGCGCAGCAGCCCACGAGCGTCGCGCTCAAGCGCACGGTGATGGGCGAGCAGGGCCGCGGCTACACGATGCTGTGCAGCTACGCGAAGTGCGGCGGCAAGAACACGGGCAGTTGTGGCGGTACGTACAACTGGTACTCGTACGCGAAGCACGACTGCGACAAGGGCGGCTTCGACAACGCGCGCAACCAGCAGATTGCACAGCTGGGTGACCACACGTCGTGCAACGGCGACGAGTACTACATGAACGGCAGCACCTGGGTGTGCGGCGAGCCGGACCACTGGTCGCGCCCCAAGGTGATGGGCAACTGCTTCGGCCGCTGCGGCGGCGGCTGCGGTGGCGACACGCAGTACACGCTGGACGCCACCAACCACGACGGCTGCGTGCGCAACGGCCACGTGCTGGCGAGCGCCTGGTGCAATGATCAGTTCGTGTCCGCGTCGGACGACGAGTTGTTCGCGCCCAACTGCTACTGAAGGCCGGATGGGACGACGCGCGGTGAGGCACGCGGTGGGGGCGGCGGGGCTGTGGCTCGCCGCGCTCGTCATGCTCGGTTGTCCGTCCATGACGTCCTCCAAGGCGGAGGCCGGTGAGGCGGCGGTGCGCCGCTTCTTCCAGGCCCTGCCGTCCGGGGACTGCTCGGTGCTGGGCCCCATGCTGGTGACGGGGCAGGGCGTGCCTTCGTGCGAGGAGACGGTGAAGGACCTGCGCGAGCACGGCATGGGCCTGGTGGACGTGCTCGACGCGAAGGTGGATGGCCGCGACCCGAACGCGGTGGTCGTGCGGGCGCGGGTGTCGCAGGGAGGAACGGAGCGCGCGGAGCCGTTCCTCTTCCGGGTGGAGCGCCAGGGTGACGGCTGGCGCCTTCGGTTGTAGGGGGAGTGGACGATGCGGAACCGTGAGCGGGTGATGCTGGGGAGCGCGGGCGTGCTGGTGGCCGCTCTCCTTGCCGTGGCGCTGTGGCCGTCGCGAGAGGCATCTGCTCCCGCTGCCACGCCCCCGGTGCGGAACGCGGGCCCCGGCCCGGTGACGGCGGCCCAGGTGTCGCCGAAGCGCGCGGTGCCGGTGCGGACGCCGGACCCCGCGCCGCCCCACGCCACGGTGGTGCCGCCTTCGCCCGGAGACGTGCCGCCGGAGCCGGAGGTGGCCAACGCGCCGCCGCAGCAGAACGACCCCATCGAGGAGGAGAAGCCACCGACGGCGCGCTGGAGGCTGGAGAAGACGGAGCACGTCGCCACGCTGCTGGGGCGGGATGTGTCGCGGCTGGAAGGCGAGCGGCAAGAGGCGAAGTCGCGTGGGGACAAGTCCCGCGTTGAACAAGTGGATGCGCTGCTCCAGCGTCACCGCGTCCGCCTGGACGAACTGCGCGAAGAGGCCCGCACCCTGGCCGAGGCCGCGCGCAACGAGCCGCTGGAACCCTGATGGACGGGCGGGGCTCCCTGTCGGGGACGCTCCGCACGAAGCTGTCCGACAGTCGGACAGGTTTGGAGGAACCGGGCTGAGGTGCCCGCTCGGCTGCCCTCCAGCCGGAGTGCCGCGCCCGATTCACGCGAGGGCCCCACCGCTTCGCGCTGGGAGTATGAGCGCTTCTGCCGGTCACGGCCGCGCCTTCACACGGGCGTGACAGGCGCGGTGTGGCATGCGCATAGAAAAGGACGTGTCCGTCACCGCGACTGCCTCCACCGCGCCTCCCAGCACCCCATCCACCCGAGGCTCCCGGCTGGCATCCATCGCGGTGGCCAGCGCGCTGTTCATGGAGTTCCTGGACTCCACGGCGCTGTCCACCGCGCTGCCCACGCTGTCCGTGGCGTTCGGCACCGACCCCGTCCATCTCAAGCTCGCGCTGACGTCGTACATCCTGGCCCTGGCGGTGCTCGCGCCCGCGAGCGGGTGGATCGCCGACCGCTTCGGTCCGCGCCGCGTCTTCATGACCGCCATGGTCGTGTTCCTCGCGGGCTCCGTGCTGTGCGGCTTCTCCCAGACGCTCGCGCAGCTCGTCGTCTTCCGCACGGTCCAGGGCCTGGGCGGCGCGCTGATGACGCCCGTGGGCCGGCTCATCGTCGTGAACTCGGCGCCGCGCGAGAAGCTGGTGTCCGCGATGAGCTGGTTCACCATGCCCGCGCTGGTGGGGCCGCTCTTGGGACCGCCGCTCGCGGGCCTCATCCTGGGCATCGCGGACTGGCCGTGGATCTTCTTCATCAACGTGCCGGTGGGCCTGCTGGGCATGTGGGCCGTGGCGCGCTTCGTGCCCCCGTTGAAGCAGCCGGACCCCGGCCCCTTCGACACGAAGGGCTTCGCCATCGCCGTGGTCGCCATCACCGCGCTGATGGGCGCGGCGGAGACGGTGGGCATCGGCCTGGTGCCGTGGCCCGTGCAGGCGGGCATCACGCTGGTGGCGGTGGGGGCGCTGGTGGCCTACGTGCGGCACGCGCTGCGCACGCCGCGCCCGGTGCTCAACCTGCGCCTGTTCAAGGTGGACACCTTCCGCGCCAGCATGATGGGCGGCGCGCTGGTGCGCATCGGCCTGGGGGCGACGCCCTTCCTCCTGCCGCTGCTCTTCCAGGTGGCGCTGGGCTGGGGGCCGCTGGAGGCGGGGCTCGTCACCATCGGGACGGGGCTGGGCGCCTTCGCGTGCAAGCCGGTGGCGCCCGCGCTCATCCGCCGCGTGGGCTTCCGTCAGACGCTCATCGCCTCCAACCTGCTCACCGCCGCGGTGACGGCCGTGCCCGCCTTCTTCGGCGTCACCACGCCCATCCCGCTCATCATCGGCACGCTGGTGTTCAGCGGCTTCATGCGCTCCCTGCAGTTCACCGCCACCAACACGATGGCCTACGCGGACCTCCCCAAGGAGTTGGTGAGCAACGCCTCCACCGTCGCGGTGGTGACGCAGCAGATGGCGCTGAGCGTGGGCATCAGCTTCGGCGGCCTGATGCTGCACGTGGCGCGCGGCGGCGGTGACGTGCGCCTCACGCCGGACCGCTTCCTGCTGCCGTTCCTTGCCATCGGCTTCGTGTCGTCGCTGGCCGGGCCGCTCTTCCGCCGGCTGCGTCCGGACGCGGGCGAGCACATCGGCGGCAGGGCCGCGGCGCGCGGCTGAAGCGTCCAGCCCACGACACCGCCGCCGCCCCTTCGTAGGGCAGGCGGGCAGGCGGCGACCCTTTTTCCCACCTTCTTTCGTCCCTCCCTCCCCACCAGTTTCCCGGCGGGGAATCCAACGGAAGGGGTGGGCATGGGTTGGGCGGCGGTCACAGGGCTCCTGCTGGCGGGCATGACGGCGGCGACACCGCCCTCGGCCATCCCGGTGCGGGGAGGCAACGCGCTGACGCTGCCCGCGCACCGGCACATCGTGCGCGTGTCCCGCAGCGAGGGATCCGTGCTGCTCGCGGCGGTGCAGCAGGGCGGACAGGACGGGCACGGCCTGCGGATGTTCCGCAGCGACAACGGCGGCAGCACCTGGAAGCAGGAGGGCATCATCCACGACGGCTCCACCTACGACCGCGCGGACCTGGTGGTGGTGGGCAAGGACGTGGCGCTCGTCTACGCGGTGGAGACGCCGGACAGCGCGGGCATCAGCGGCTCCACGTCACGCGACGTGTACTTCCAGTGGTGGCGCTACAGCGCGTCCAAGAACCACTGGCTCCCGGACACGCCCGTGCGCGTCTTCGACTCCACCAGCTCCAGCACCGCGTACTACCGCGCGGAGCTGGCGCGCGACTCCAAGGGCCGGCTCTGGGTGCAGGCCTTCTTCCGGGAGAAGGACGCGAGCAACACGCTGGTCGTCTCCGTGAGCAGCGACGGCGGCTCCACCTTCCGCACCCAGTCCGCGCTCGCGCACGGCGTGCCGAAGCGCGGGGGCGGGCGGCTCATCAGCCTGGGCAGCCGGCTGATGATGCTGTGGAGCTCGCACGACGGGCACGACACCACGCACTACCGCATCCGTGATGACAGCGCGTCCGTGTCCAGCTGGTCCTCCACGCGCACCGCCTTCTCCGACGGCATCTACCACGGAGCCGCGATGAGCGCGGTGGCGGACGGGAATGGCGGCCTGCACCTGGTCTACAAGGACAACTCCGAACGGCTGCTGTACCGCCGCTTCGACGGCAACGCCTTCGGCTCCGCGGTGAAGGTGCTGGAGGACGGGGACTGGGCCACGCAGCCGGCGCTCGTGCGCGCGGGCAGCAGCCTGTATCTCTTCTACAACCAGCCCCGGAGCGACGGCACGGGCTACCGGCTGTGGGTCCGCGCGCTGTCCTCCAGCGGCAAGCCGGGCGCGGGCAAGGAGCTCGCGTCGGTGTCTGGCTTCGCGGGCTACCCGGCGGCGCCGGACGTGCTGCCCTCGGGCGTGCAGTTGGTGTGCTTCTTCGGCATCGAGCCGTCCTCCGGCTCCAGCTACCGGCTGTCCTTCTTCTCCACCAGCGCGTCGTCGCTCAAGTCCCAGACCGTGGCGGCGAAGCAGGCTCCGGATGAAGACGCGGACGGCGAGCGATTCACCGCCACCGGAGGCCCGTCTTCGTCCCCGCCACCGCAGGATCCCGGCGTGCTGGCGAGCGCCATGACGAGCCCCTCCCAGCAGGCGATGGCCGCCGGGTGTGGCGGTGCCAGCGCGATGCTCGCGGTGGGCGTGACGTTCATCCTGATGGAGTGGGGCCGTCGCCGGCGCACGCGGGCCCTGCCCGGCTAGCGGGGCGAACCACGAAAACGAACGCGGGCGGTCTCCCCGGGACGCATCCCAAGGGGCACCGCCCGTGTGCGCGTCTCCCGGTGAGGGGAGACGCGAGCCTGCGTGCGACTACGTCGTCGCGGGCGCGGCGTCCGGCGCTTCGTCCGTCGTGTCGTCGTCGGCCTCGCTGGCGCCGTCGGATTCGACCGGGGCCGTGGAGGCACCGTCCGCACCCGGAGCACCCGGCGCCTGGGGCTTCTTGCCGGTGCCAGGGGGCGGGGACTTGCGAGCGGCCGCAGCGGCCTGCCGCGCCTGCTCACGCGCCTTCTGAGCGACCTTCGGCGTGGGGGCCAGGATCATGTACATCTGCCGGCCTTCCATGCGCGGCAGCTGCTCCGCCACGGCCACGTCCTTCAGGTCCTTGATGACGTCATCGAGGATGGCGCTGCCCAACTCCTTGTGCGTGATTTCACGCCCGCGGAACTGGATGACGACCTTGGCCTTGTTGCCCTCTTCGATGAACCGGCGGGTGTTGCGCACCTTGAACTCGTAGTCGTGCTCCTCCGTCTTGGGACGGAGCTTCACTTCCTTGAGCTGGATGACCACCTGCGTGCGCTTCGCGTCCGAGGCCTTCTTCTTCTCCTCGTACTTGAACTTGCCGTAGTCCATGATCTTGCAGACCGGCGGCTTCGCCATCGGGCTGACTTCGACCAGGTCGAGCGACTCGGAGCGGGCCTTTTCCAGCGCCGCCTCGATGGTCATGACTCCGAGCTGCGAACCGTCGGAGCCCACGACACGGACTTCCCGCGCGCGGATGCGGCGGTTGGTTCTCTGGTCCCTGTTGGGACCCCGGCTGCTGTTTCTCTGTTCGCGAATGATGTGAACATCCTCCAAAAAGGGTTGCAGACCCACCACCCGTGAAGATGTGGCAGGCCACTCAATGTGGCAGTCCCCTCCGGCGGAGAAGGCAGGCAGACAAGCCTTCAGCCCCTCGGGGCAGGGAGACGTGCAACGGACTCTATCCGGTTCACGTCCCCCAGGGGCAAGGTAACGCGGGGCACCCCCCCATTCCCATGGCCCCTGTTGCCTATGATGCGCCCCATGGCGAAACGGTCCACCGCGTCCGCTAGGGACAGGACAGGATGCCGACCCCGGGGGGTGGTTGCGCTCGGGGCCTCCCTGATGCTTGGCTGCTTGCCCTCCTGCGGGCCTGTGGACCCCAACCCCTCCGGACCCGCCGGGGGCCCGGGCCAGGCCCTGGTCCAGGGGACGGACGCCCCCGGGCACACGGCGGCGGTGGCGCTGGTGGCCCGGCGCACCCGCTGCGGAGGGGAGGCGCCGGTGCTCCTCTGCTCGGGCGCCCTCATCGCCCCGGACGTGGTGCTGACGGCGGCGCACTGCCTGGCCGTCTTCGGGGAGGCGGGCCCCTATGAGGTCTTCCTGGGCCCCACGCTGCTCCCGGAGCCCGGGCCCGGCGGGCGGTTCGTGCGGGTCATCCGGGCGGTGGCCCACCCGGAGTTCGTCCCGGCCACGCACACCTGGGACGCCGCCCTCCTGCGGCTGGCGGTGCCCGTGACGGACGTCCCGCCCTTCCGGCTCCCCCAGGTGGGGGACGCCCCGGTGGCGCCGGGAGACCCGGTGCGGGCGGTGGGTTACGGCGACACGAAGGACGCGGCCCGACCCTCGGGCCAGCGGCGCCAGGGCCTGCTCCAGGTGACGGGCGTCACCGGCAGCGCCTTCCAGGCTGGCCCCGCGCCGGCCATGACCTGCGTGGGGGACAGCGGAGGCCCGGTGTTGGGGGGCCCGGCGGGGAACGAGGTGCTCCTGGGCCTCACCGTCAGCGGTGACGTGGCCTGCCGGACGGAGGCGGTCCAGGTGCGGGTGGACGCACTGGAGGACTTCGTCCGCCCCTTCCTGGAGGCAGCCCCACCCCCCGCGCCCACGGAGACGCTTCCCCTGGACGCCCTCTGTGAGGAGGCCTGCGCGAGCGACGCGGACTGTCCCTCGGGCCTTCAGTGCGTCAGCGCCGGGGACGCCCCTGCCCGGTGCCTGCTGCCCGCGCTCCAGGCCGGGACCTACGGCGCGGCCTGTACGGAGGACGCCGCCTGCGGTGAGCAGGGCGTGTGCGCCCGGCTGGAGGTGGACGGCGACGACGCCTGCCGCTGCTTCACCCCCTGCGAGGCCACCGTCGACCCGCTGACACCGGACACGGACCGGCCCGACGTCAAATGCGGGTGCGCCGCGAATCCCAGTGGCTTGGGGGCTACACTCGCCGTCCTGCTGGGGCTGTTCTGGCGACAGTCCCACCGCAGGATTCCAGGAGGTCGGTTCCGGGCGTGACTCTGCGTGAAAGCGCCTACAAAACCGCAAATGTAGGCGAAACTCCGCGAATCAATCTCCGAGAATCAGGCATACACGTTTTCGGCAATCGCGAAGGTCCTTCCCCCATGGACTACAAGATCAAGTCTGGCGACACGCTGGGCGCGCTGGCCAAGCGCTTCAACACGGACGTGGATTCGCTGGTGAAGGCGAACCCGAACATCACCAACAAGGACCTCATCTACGCGGATGCGAAGCTCAACATCCCGGGCAGCAAGGATGAGTTCCAGGCGCAGGGCGTGTCCAAGGGGCCGGACCTGACGGGCGGCGCGCAGCAGACGCAGGGTGCGCAGCCGGTGGGTGACGTGCCCCCGGGCCAGGTGGGTGATTGGATCAAGCAGGCCATGGACATCCTCAAGGCCAACGGCGTCCCGACGGACAAGATGAACCCCCAGGACATCGCGAAGATCATCCAGCACGAGTCCAGCGGGAACCCGAACGCCATCAACAACTGGGACTCCAACGCCCAGAAGGGCACCCCGTCCATCGGCCTGATGCAGACCATCCAGCCGACGTTCGACGCGTACAAGCTCCCCGGCCACGACAACATCCGCAACCCGGTGGACAACATCATCGCCGGCGTCCGCTACTCCATCGAGCGCTACGGCTCCGTGTCCGACGTCCCCGGCATCAAGGGCCTGAGCAACGGCAGCGGCTACGTCGGTTACTGACCGGCGCTGATAGCACCCAGACGCACCGCGCCCCGCGGTGGAAGACGGCCTTTCCGTCTCCCACGCGGGGCGTCGTCATTTCAGCAGAGGGCGTGTGCCCTCAGCCCCCGTGCAGCCGGGAGCGCTCGCGAGGACCACCCGCGCGCTTGATGTGAATCTGGCTGGGCGCCTTCTTGCGCCCCCGAAGCCCCGTGCCCCGGTTGTTGCGCTTGGGGCCGTGGTCGCCAGCGGCGGGGCCCAGCGTCACGCGCTTCAGTTCCTTCTGTCGCAGCAGCGCCGCCGCGTCGTCATGGGCCAGCGTCTTGCGCCCCTTGCTGGCCTGTACGCTCGGCTGGGCCGCATGGGGATCCACGCGTCGCTTGTTCTTGATGCCTGCCACTCGGGTCCGCACGGACATGAAAGTCCTCCTTGGAACTGAGGTAGGGACCCATGCGGGGCGTTGCCATCCCTGGCGACGGGCGGGACAGGGGCCGCCTCGGGAGCATGTCGGGATGCGGGCGCCCGGTGGCGCGGGATGACAGGGGACACGCGGGCTGACGGTCTCCCGGGAGCGGGAATCCCGCCAGGCGCGGCCGGTGCTCAGGTGAGGTCTTCGTTGTCGCGGCGGGCGCGCTTCTTCGCCTTGGGCTTGCTGGACTTGCCCGCCTTCGCCTTGGGCTTCGTGGTCGTCTCCGGCGGGAACAGCCAGCCGTCCTCGGGGCGGGGCTGGGAGGCGTTCACCGGCTCCAGGTGCTGGCCGCGGCAGCCCCGGCACCAGGACTGCGGACGGCGCTGGCCCTGGCTCATGATGCGGAAGCCGAAGTCCTGCTCCGTGGGGCCCACGTGGTTGCAGCGCGGGCAGCGCGTCATCGACGTGGTGCCCGTCTCCCGGGCCTTCTCCCGTCCGTGCTCCACCACCAGCGCCAGCGCGGCGGCGAACCCGAGCTTGCGCTCCGTGGGGACGTGGAACTGACGCGCGCGCTTGCGGTTGCCCCGGCCCATCACGGGCAGGAGGTCCAGGCCTCCCAGGAGGTTGCGCTGCTCCAGGACTCGCGACGGAGACGATGGCGGGGTCGAGTGGCTCACGCGATCATTTCTACGGGAGGGGTCTGACATGGCCGGTCCACGCGCCGGGTCGCCAGGTCCCGCTCCATTCGGAGGTCTGGACACATGTTCAGTAACCCCTGGCATTTCCAGGGGATTCCCCCGGCGGCCGGGCGGGAGTGGGGCACAAGGGGGTGGGGCCCGCCTGCCTGCCGGGCGATGACGGGCGTTCCGGTGACCACCTTCCAGGAGGTCCCGTCCCCCCTTCGCCCAAGGTGTGCCCACATGGCCCAGGCCCATGAAACCGAAACCGAGAAGCAGGAACGCCACGCGCGGCGGCACGAAGCCCACCTGCGCGCCACCTACGCGGCGTTCATCCACCACGTCTGTGATTTGAGCGCCCTGCCTCCCGCGCTCGCGGAGTCCGCCGCCGTGTCGGTGCTGAGCGCGCTGGAGCGCCGGCTCATGCCCAACGGGGCGCGGAATCTGGAATCCCAGCTGCCGCGAATGCTGGTGGAGTTCCTGCCTCCGCCGGAGGAGCGCCCCCGGCACCCCCATCGCTTCGGTCGCGAGGAGATGATCGCGTCCGTCGCGGAGGACCTCCAGATGCCGGTGGACCAGGCGGAGCTGGTGGTCCGCGCGGTGCTGCGCGCCTTCCAGGACCAGATATCCGAAGGCGAGGCGGACAAGGTGGCCAGCAACCTGCCCGCGGACCTGCAGGCCCTCTGGCGCCTCACGCAGTAGTCGCGAGGCGCCGCGAGGGCTCTTCGCTACTCCGCGGGGCCGCTGCCCGCGCCGTCCCCGGTGGTGAACACCGGGGTGCCGCCGGGGATGCTGGGGTCGTGCGGGAGGCTGCCGCGAGGGCTGCGCAGGTAGACGAACGGCGTGGCGAAGAGGAAGTTGCTCACGCGCGACGTGTAGATGTCCGCGTAGCGCTCCACCTGCCGCGCCAGGTGGCTCTTGTCGTTGCCGGCGCGGGTGAGCAGGCCCCAGTGCGGGTTGGACAGCTCACCGGCCGCGCGGGCCATGGGGCCCAGCTCCGCGTCCAGCGCCTCCAGCTCCGCGCGCAGCTCCGTGAGCCGCGCCACCAGCTCTCCCTCCGCGACGTCCGAGCGGGGGCCGTAATGGTGGCGACGGCGCTGGATCTCCAGGCGCACCTGGCAGCTCTCCGCCTCCAGGCGCTCCTTCTTGAGCATGCGCTCGCCAATGCGCACCTCGGTGGCGCGGAAGGCGGCGATGGCGCGCACCTCGTCCTCCAGCTCGCGCAGGATGAGCGCGGTGCGCCAGCGCAGCACGTTCTTGCTGACGTGCACGTCGCCGAACATGTGGTCGCCCACGTAGAGGATTTCGTCGCCGGACAGGCCCAGGTGCCGCTCCAGCTCCAGCGCGCTGCCGCCGAAGTAGGGCTTGTTCTTGTCGAGCGGTCCGGAGTGCGGCCGCAGCAGCGCCTCGCCGTTGGCCTCCACCACCTCGAAGAGGGTGGAGCGCGTGGTGAAGAACTCGGGCTTGCGCGCGCTGACGATGACCACGTCGAAGAGCTGGCGCCAGGTCATGCCCTCGGGCAGGTGCCGGTCGAAGGCGAAGTGCATCATGGGCTCGGTGTAGGCCCACTCGCTGTTGGTGATGAGCAGCACCTTCTTGCCGGCGTTCTTCTGGTCCAGCAGTGCGAGCGGCGTCTCCGGGTCGTCGATGACGTAGCGCTCGGGGTCCGCGATGATTTCGGCCTTGAGGCGCCCTTGCATGTGCGTGGCGTCCAGGTTCTTGCGCACGTGCTCGTAGAGGTCCGCGTAGCCCATGGGGCCGGGGAGCTGGCCGGCGTCCAGGCGGTCCACGAGCTGCGCGTAGATGCAGGCCTCGGAGAGGGAGAACAGGGTGTTGAGGAACACCCAGCGCCGGTCGGCCAGGTCGATGACGGTACGGGTATAGGCCTCGCGCTGGGACTCGAAGTCCATGGGGCGGCTGCCGTGGAGGGCCTTCTTCACGAAGCCGAAGCGGTTGGCCTTGAGGAGGTTGCCCTTGGCGGTGTCGATGATGAGGCCGCGGATGGCGAGCATCGGGTCGAACGTCAGGTCGGCCACGGGCCATCCCTGTTCCACCAGGCGGTCGCGGATGTACTCGTACGCGCGGCGCTCCCACGCTTCCACGCGGTAGTGGATGAGCGTGTAGTCCATGTCGTAGCCCACGGCCTTGATGGCGCGCATGTTGAGGGTGCGGTTGCAGAACAGACCGCGTTCGGGCGGGGGACCGGAGAAGTGAGGAGCCATGGGAGCAAGGCTTGCCAAGGCTTGCACGCAAAGTCGAGCGGCCCGTGTGCCCGAGTCGCCCCGCGGGCAGGCCCGGGTCGTCCGGGTGTCGGAAAGATGGGATACAGGTGACGCACGCGCCGCGAGGGCCGGCGGCGCGCGGAACCGAAGGGCAGACACATGTTGGGAATGACTCGGCGGTGGGGCCTGGCCCTGGCGGTGGTGCTGGCGGCGGGCGTGGCGGGGGCGCAGGAATGGGAGACGGTGGCGACGAAGCCCTTCGTGATCAAGGTCCGGCCCCGTCCGGGGACGAAGGCGAAGGACATCTGGGCGGAAGGCGAGCTCAAGGCGAGCGCCGCGCAGATCCAGGCGGCGCTGGAGGACCAGGCGTCGTACCGGCTCTTCATGCCGTACGTGAGGGAGTCGCGGGTGGTGCGGCCCACGGATGACGGCGGGCGGCTGACGTACACTCGGCTGGACCTGCCGGTGGTGTCCTCGCGCGACTACATCTGCCACGTGGTGACGGAGTCGAAGGTCGCGCCGGACGGGACGGGTGTGTACCAGCAGCGCTGGAAGGCGGAGCCGGACGCGTTCCCCGCCAGACGGGACGTGGTGCGCCTGCGGCTGAACGAGGGCAGCTGGAGGGTGGAGCCCAGGGGCGAGGGCACGTCCTGGGTCGTCTACAAGTTCACGGTGGACCCCGGAGGTTCCGTCCCCGGGTTCCTGGCCAGCGTGGGGCAGAACGACGCGGTGGTGGACACGCTGCGCGCGGTGGAGAAGCGGGCGAAGTCGCTGCCCGTGGAGCCGCCTCCCGCGAAGTAGAACAAAAAGGGAACTGCCTGCCGCTCCCGCTTAATTGAGTCAAGCTTACGCTGAGCTGCAATCGAGAAAAATATGTAGCAGGCGCATGGATGATTTGTCTGTGCGGATATGGTTGCTCTCAAGTTCGCCGGTCAATCCAGGGAGTATCTCCACAGGAGTAGGATGCGACTTGATGCCTAGGCGAGGGGCCGATGAAGCACTGTCCTCGTTGAAGGCGCGGCGCAGTTCGGTATGCCAATATGAGATGTTTTTGTTGTGAAAAAAGCCAATCATCACAGCCTCGGGACACGCGTTGGCATAGCGGCATTCAATGAAGTCGCCCATGCCGCCCTCGCCAACATATTCCCCGATAGGTAGACCCGAAGTGCGCAGGCGTTTAGCTTCAAATACGTATGCGAGTCTCGGGCGCACAGCGGAGCGGATTATTGATAAATCCAATCTCAGCCGGTGGTTGCCTAGTTGCCCACCAGGACTCTCAGGCACCTGATCTCCAATTGTATAGTGAATGTACTCGTCGGGTGTGTCCGGGTGGTAGTCTAGGCGGAACTTCATTCCTTCGCACAACATGCCTGTGAGAGACGGCTCGTCAGGGGCGACGTGGAGTCGAGAACGCACGTCTGAGTACGCCCATACCAATAGTTGGTGCGCGTGTAGGCGGATTGTGTCTAGGTAAATATTCCACTGCTCGCTGAGGCTTGAGGTTCTCAAGAGGTTTCCCTCCTGGCTTCAATCACTTCGGCAATGACATCGTCTGCGTCCGTCAGCGCATGCGTTTCTGTCCATTCAATGCGGCGTGGAGGTTTGATTAGATGGATCGTGTCTCCATCGAAAATACGTACGCTTTGTTTGACATACACCCACTGACAGAGGTGCCTTTCGGCGGCATTTAGTAGCGATTCAAGCAGAGTCGCTTCTGCATTTTCAGCAAGGCGGACCTGGGTGGCAATTGGGGCGATAGATTTTCTAATTTGTATGGAGACGCTTATTCCTCTACTGGAGCGGAGGACGGTAATCGCGTGGCGTGCCCTACCTCCGAGAAAGCCATCCAGTTCCGACCTGAGCCGGTCGGCATATCCTTGCAGCTCATGCTCGCTTGGCATTTCTCGTAAGAGATAAGGGCTCTTTCCTTTGTTTGTCTGGTAGCGCACATGGAAAAACTCCCGGGCTACGAGAGAAACCGATGGATGTAGTCCAAGTGCTTCCGCGACGCGCTGATCGAGTAGTTCCTTTATGGCACTAGGCGATGCTCCCTCCACCTCATACGCCACTGCAATATCCCACGCGGTGGCGAGATTCTTTTCACGTTCAGAGGTCAATTCTGGGAATGGCAGCTTTTCGGCATCGCCCTTGTCGATTTGGCTGTAGCTGATGCCCCATTCTGAGCTCATTAGGAAGAACAGCAAATAGGGAATGAAGCTTGAGTTCCAGACGGCCGCTACCGCCTTCAGTCCGACCGAGGTATCTCCGGCAAGCCCGACCTTTGAATGTCGGATGATGAAACTCGTTTCGCTGAATGCAGCGAAGTCAGTCCACAAGAACAGGTGTGGTCCCTTCGTGATGGCTACACCCGATGTGCGATTTCCACGGACGTAACAACCGTGTGTGTTTGGGCGTAGAAATCGATCTGGGATGGTGAGAGAGCATTCTCCCTTACGCCGCGCGTTTAGAAATGCCCGATGATCTAGGACCGGCAATCCCTCTAGATCCTTGATATATGAGTTCGGCTCTTCTCTTGTGCCTGCACCACTTCGTAGTTGGAGACCAAGAGTAAGGTTCCATCCGCGGGAACGAGCAAGTTCTCCAAGCGTCGTTGGTAATGCACGACGGATACGCTTGATTGTCTGGTGATCACGCGGATTACCCCAAAGCGCAAATTTCCAAACGGATGCTGCGCCAGTCGCAGCCTCGGAAGAGCTTATCGATTTGACCTCAGACTCCGAGTATCCAATCGTCCAAAGTCTCCGTCTGGATAGTCGATGTTCGGTTGCGCCTTTGCCATTGATAGTGACTTGGTTGGCAGCAAACGGACCGAAGTGCAGAATTGCATGGGGTTGGATTTGGTCGCTTTTCCGTGAGTAGATAAGCGTGGTTGCTGGCTGCTGTGCTGACGGGAAAATCACGTATGCCAAGTTCGCGAGGTTTGTGACTCGATGTACTTGCAACCCTCCGAAGAATTTCTTTCGCCACTCTTCCAGGTGGTCGTTGGTGAGTGTCTTGGCGTGCAGGATTAGCCCAACTGCACCGTTGCTTGCGAGACAGTCAACGACGCGCCAAGCGAATGCCTCGCCTGTTCTTGCGCGTGCAAGTCCGAGTTCAGTCGAGCGCGTTTTCGACCACGTGAGAACATGCTTTGCCTTGGGGTCATTGGCCTTGAGTTCAACCCACGGAGGGTTGCCAATGATCCAGTCAAACGCCATGGCCTTTCCTGTGGCTTGGTCTTGCAATCGCCAGAAGGCTTTGGTTTTGTCGAAGAAGTCCTGACAAAACAGGTTGCTTCCGATTAGAGAAGGAAACTTAAAGCTTCTCCTGGCATGCAATTCCGGCGGATCAACATAGCTGAGTAGTGTCAGAATAAGGCTGAAGGCCGCGATTTGACATGCTGTCCTATTTCGCTCTACGGCGAAGATACTTCTCTGCAACAAGTCTCGCAGTTCCGTCGCATGGAGCGTGGTTCGTCCTTGAAGTCTGCATTCCATCTCTACCAAGCGGCGGTATGCAACTACGAGGAAAACCCCAGAGCCGCAGCATGGATCCAGTATCCGCATTCCAGCGAAGAGTGGGTGGATCGCTTCGACCTCTGAAATGAGGTAGTCGGCAAGGGGTTCGGGCGTGTAATGCGCGCCGCGCTTCTCTGGATTGGAAGACTCCTCAACGTCATCTTCGGCTTCCTCTTCATCCTCCGGTCCTTCTGAATGTAGAAATTGTTCGTAGATTGACGACAAGAACTCTACTGGGATGCTGGAGAAGTCGTAGGCCGTGAATGGGAGATGGAGTTGCCCGGAAAGAAGGTCTTCGCCGGAGAATACCCTTGCTACCGTGCGAATGACTTCGGCTCGCGGAGATCGAAGGCTGCCCCATGGGACAGGGAAAAGAAGGCCGTTAAAACGGGCTTCTACTGCTCTCGCGACCTTTCGGAAGCACTGCAGTGTTACATCGGCAAGGAATGCTGTTCCTGCGAAGATCTCCTCAGGATTGACATGCGCCTCGTCTAGGAGCCACTTGTCGGATAGAATGCCCCGAGCTCGGAGATAGGATAGGTAGACAAATTTCCCGATAAGGGAGTGGCATGTCCTGGCAGGAATGCCGTAGCGACTTTCAAGAATCCTGCTCAACTGCCGTAGTTGCTCTAGCAGGGTCGTATCGACCCGGGTCTCTGAGTTGAGATGTCGTGCATTCGTTCGCCAGATATCTCCACGATTAATCGCATCGGCGGTAAACGCAGAGAGAGCAGCCCGAATTTCTTCGAAGGTACCTTGGGCTTGAATAATCTCCCCACGGTTCTCACGGGTCGCGTCAGGGTGATATGCGAAGCCCGTAAAGACACGCACCTCAGCGGGCAGGACGATAATGACAAAGGGATTGACGCCCTGATTCCAGAGTCGCCGATGAATCTCGCGAGCCTCATCGACGGTTTGCGCCTCTGCGACATGTACCGCAGGGCGTAAGGCATGAGGAGTTGGCGATGTTCGAAAAAGGTAGCTGCCTCGTACACCTGCGGCACGCGCAGCCCGGAGCCAGTGCTGGTCTGATGGTGCGACTAATCCTGCACCATCGTCCTCACAAAACAACGGGGCATCCGCGTAGCCAAGCGCTGAGGTGAGATCGTTGTAGAGCATTCTCAAGTAAGGCGAAAAATCGGCTGCCAGTGTCGAGTGAATCAGCGTCTAGGTCAAGCGCTACAGGAGGTACCTAGGACGAAGGCGAAGGACATCTGGGCGGAAGGCGAGCTCAAGACGAGCGCCGCGCAGATCCAGGCGGCGCTGGAGGACCAGGCGTCGTACCGGCTCTTCATGCCGTACGTGAAGGAGTCGCGGGTGGTGCGGCCCACGGATGACGGCGGGCGGCTGACGTACACGCGGCTGGACCTGCCGGTGGTGTCCTCGCGCGACTACATCTGCCACGTGGTGACGGAGTCGAAGGTCGCGCCGGACGGGACGGGCGTGTATCAGCAGCGCTGGAAGGCGGAGCCGGACGCGTTCCCCGCCAGACGGGACGTGGTGCGCCTGCGGCTGAACGAGGGCAGCTGGAAGGTGGAGCCCAGGGGCGAGGGCACGTCCTGGGTCGTCTACAAGTTCACGGTGGACCCCGGAGGTTCCGTCCCCGGGTTCCTGGCCAGCGTGGGGCAGAACGACGCGGTGGTGGACACGCTGCGCGCGGTGGAGAAGCGGGCGAAGTCGCTGCCCGAGGAGCCGCCCCCCGCGAAGTAGCGGGGGATGGAGGCATGCGTGCCGGGTGTTCCCTCCGGACGCCATGGCTGACAACTCCAAGATTGAGTGGACGGACGCGACGTGGAACCCGGTGCGCGGCTGCGTGAAGCTGAGCCCCGGATGCAAGCACTGCTACGCGGAGACGTTCGCGGAGCGGTTCCGGGGCGTGCCGGGGCATCCGTACGAGCAGGGCTTCGACCTGAAGCTGATTCCGGGGAAGCTCGCCGAGCCGCTGCGCTGGAAGGCCTCCAAGCGCGTGTTCGTGAACTCGATGAGCGACCTGTTCCTGGATGACGTCCCGGAGGCGTACATCGAGACGGTGGCGCGGGTGATGGCGCTGGCGGACTGGCACACGTTCCAGGTGCTGACGAAGCGCGCGGAGCGGATGCAGCGGCTGCTGTCCACGCGGCTCGCGTTCGCGGCGAGGCTGCCGAACGTCTGGTGGGGCGTGAGCGTGGAGGACCGCAAGTACGGCCTGCCGCGAGTGAAGCACCTGCAAGCGGCGCCCGCGCGGGTGCGCTTCCTGTCCATCGAGCCGCTGCTGGAGGACCTGGGCCCGGTGGACTTCACCGGCATCGACGGAGTGATTGTCGGAGGCGAGAGCGGAGCGAAGGCGAGGCCTCTGGACCCGGAGTGGGTGCGCTCGGTGCGCGAGCAGTGCGACGCGGCGGGCGTGGCCTTCTTCTTCAAGCAGTGGGGCGGCAAGCGTAATGCAGCGGCCGGGCGCGAGCTGGACGGGCGCACGTACGACGCGCTCCCCCGGAGCACGGCGGCACCGTTCCCGGAGGACGCCCGGCGCCTGCGGTTGCTGGAGGAGGCCGAAGCGCTGGCGGCCCCGTGGCTGACGCCGCCGGGCGTGATCAGCGCCGCCGCTTCAGCTTGAAGAAGTCGATGAGCGCCTTGAGCTTGGGTGCTACCTGGGCGCGGCTTGGGTAGTAGAGGAAGAAGCCGGGGAGGGTGGTGGAGTACGGTTCGAGCACGCGCACGAGCCGCTTCTCCGCGAGAAGCTTCCGGATGCGGCTCTCTGGGACATAGGCGAGCCCCAGCCCGGCGACGGCGGCGTCCAGCACCAGCTCCGCGTCATCGAACACCACGCGGCCCTCGACGGCGACCTCGATGCGCTTCCCGCCGTCGCTCAGCGCCCAGCGGAGGAGCCCGCCGGTGGTCCGGCTGCGGTAGTTGATGCAGTCGTGGTCGCGCAGCTCGCGAGGGTGCTTCGGCTTGCCGCGGTTCGCGAAGTACGCTGGCGAGCCCACCACGTGCATGACGATGTCGCCGCTGACGGGGATGGCGATCATCTCGCGGTTCACGAGCTCACCGATGCGGAAGCCCGCGTCGAAGCCCTGCTGGACGATGTCGACGAGCACGTCGTCCAGATGGATGTCCACGCGGATGTCGGGATGGGCGGTGAGGAACTCCGCCAGGCGTGGGCCGAGCACCTCCTGGTAGCCGTAGCGGGGCAGGGTCAGGCGCAGCAGCCCCGTGGGCCGGTCGCGAAGCTCGCCCAGGGACTCGAAGGCGTCATGCACGCCGTGCATCGCGGGTTCGAGCCGCGACAGGAAGCGCGAGCCGGCCTCGGTGAGTCCCACGCTGCGGGTGGTGCGCTGGAGGAGCCGCACGCCCACGCGTACTTCCAAGGCCCGGAGGCTCTGGCTCACCGCGGAGGGAGTGACCCCGAGCTCCGACGCGGCGGCGGTGAAGCTGCGTCTGCGAGCCACCGCGAGGAACGCCATCAGGCCGGAGAGGTCGTCGCGCATTCCTTAGCGTAGCTACAAAGTGCATCCAGAGACGACGCGTTTCGGAGCGGAGGCCCGGGGCGTACTTCATGGGCCACGGAGGCAGTCATGAGCGCACAGGGCAAGGTCTGGTTCGTCACGGGGTCGTCGTCTGGGTTTGGCCGCAACATCGTGGAGGAGGTCATCGCGAGAGGGGAGCGCGTGGTCGCGACGGCGCGAGACCCGCGCACGCTGGAGGACCTGGTGGCGAGGGCCCCGGACCGGGTGCTCGCGGTCCAGTTGGACGTGACGAAGCCAGAGCAGGTGCAGGAGTCCATCACGGCGGCGCTGAAGCGCTTCGGTGCCATCGACGTGTTGGTGAACAACGCGGGCTACACGCTGTTGGGGGCGGTGGAGGAGACGAGCGACGCGGAGCTGCGAGCGGCCTTCGAGCCGCTGTTCTTCGGAGCAGTGGCGATGACGCGAGCGGTGCTGCCGCACATGCGGGAGCGGAGGACGGGCACCCTCGTGCAGCTCTCGAGCGTGTCCGGGCTGGTCCCATACCCGGGCGCGGGTGCGTACAGCGCGGCGAAGCACGCCCTGGAGGGCCTGTCCGAGTCGCTGGCGAAGGAGGTCGCGCCATTCGGAGTGAAGGTGCTCATCGTGGATCCGGGCATGTTCCGCACGAAGCTGCTGGGCCCATCATTCCGGCCGATGCCGGAGCTGGCGGCCTACGCGGAGTCGCTGGGGCCCATGCGCGCCTGGGTGGCGCAGTCCGCCGGCACGCAGCCCGGGGACCCCGTGAAGGCGGCGAAGGCCATCGTGGACGCCGTGGACGCGGGCTCCCCGACGCTGCGGCTGTTCCTGGGGTCGGACGCCCCCGCGGCCGTCCGCGAGAAGCTCGCGCAGGTGCTGGACGACGTGAACCGCACGGAGCAGGTCGCGCTGTCGATGGGGTTCTAGACAGGCGGTTCTGTCGGACCGGCCGAGTATGACCTGGTTCCACTCCCCATGCAGGGACGCAGCCAGGAGTCGAGAGCGATGGAATGCCGCCGGTGGGTGGTGCTGTGGCTGTGGCTCCTGCCGGTGTTGGCAGGGGCTGCATCACCGCCTGGCTCCGAGGACTCACTGGAACGTTCGGTGTACTCGCTGACTCGGTTGGAGGCGACCACACTGGTGCTGCTGCCGCGTGCAGGAACAGGCGCGGATGAAGGCTTCGTCCAGGTCGAGCCCACGCTCATCCTCGACGGTGGCCCGGAGCTCGGCGTCAACCTGGGCGCGCCCTTGAGGTTGCGGCTGTGGGGCGGCGAACGAGGCGCGAGCCGTGTGCGGCGTGAGGACTGGGACAGTCCGTCGGACTGGGGCCAGCTCGTGCGAGCCCTCAAGCTGGGCTCGGACCAATCGCCCTTTGGCGTCTGGTTGGGAGCGCTGGAGGACTACAGCCTGCTGTCGGCGCATCTGGTGCGCCACTACTCCAACCGGACGAACCCCGACTACCACCCGGCGGGAGGCTTCCTCACGGGCACGTTGGGTCCGCTCTACACGGAGGCCTTCGTCTCGGATGTGCTGGGCGCGCGGTTGATGGGCGCGGAGCTCTCGCTGGACGTTCAGCACCTCCTCTTCGGACGAGGCCGCGAACCCGGGCGCTACACGCTCGCCGTCTCCGCCGTGCACGACTGGGGACGGGCCGGAGGACGTACGTCCGCAGTGACGCTGGCGCATCTGGACGGAACGGCGGTGGTGCTGACGCGTCCGGGCCTGGAAGCGCACCTGCTGATGGGATGGGGAGGACGGCCAGGTGAAGGGGGCTCGTGG
>NZ_RAWR01000129.1:0-29887 GCF_003986945.1 Corallococcus sp. AB018
GGGGAGGGCTGCATGCGGGACAAGAAGGTCATGACCGGGGCTCCTGGCGGGTGGGAGCCCGCCGTTCCCCTTCAAGTCACCGCGAGCGGAATTGTTTTGCATTCCCGCACGACGTTTCCCCCAACCCCCTGGAGTGACAGGCCCTTGCAGGGGCTGCGGCGCTCCTATTTCCCCAGGATGCCGCCGAGCATTCCGCCCAGTCCGCCGCCGCCCTGGGGGCCGCTGCCGCCACCGGCGCCGCCCGCGAGCAGGGGCATCACGGCGAGGATCTTCCCCACCAGGCCCGGGTCCAGGCGCGACTTGAGGAAGTTGAGGAGCAGGGGCGCGACCAGGGTGGCCTTGCTCGTGTCCAGGTTGAAGCGCTGGAGGATGGTCACCACGCCGGCGATCTCTCCCGCGTGGGCCGCCGCGCCACCCAGGGCGCCCATGATGCCGCCACCACCGCCGCCGCCCGCGCCGCCGAGCATGCCGCCCAGCGCGCCCATGAGGCCGCCGCCGTCAGCCGCCGGGGCCTGCGCCTGCTGCTGCCAGCCCTGCATCTCCGGGATGGCCTGGTCCATCTGCCGGGCCGCGTCCGGGCCGACCTTCTCCTGCACCGTGCCCTGCACCAGCTTCAGGAGCGAACCCGCGAGCCCCTGTGCCTGCGTGCCATCCACTCCAAGCTGCTGCGAGAGCTGTCCGATGAGGTCCATGCGCCGCGCTCCTTCACGTGAGTTCCAGGTGTGAGGCAGCGGTTGTAGCGGTCCGGGCCGGGGCGCTGGTTGGAAAACGACCGTGAGCGTTGGTCGGAGGACGCCCGGAGGGAGCCCTACAGTCGGGTGAAGGACCAGCTCACCGCGCGGCCGCCTTCGTAGGGCATGACGCCGTGGAAGGGGCGCGGGTCTTCGTCGAACACGAGCGGCAGGAAGTGCCGGTCTCCGTCCCACAGCGACAGGGACAGGATGGAGGACACGGGGACCCAGGACAGGGAGCCCTCGGGGTTCTTCTCCAGGGGCGTGCCCTCGAAGGCGTCGATGCGGAAGATGAAGCCCAGCCAGTCCTCGCCGTTCTTGCCGAAGCCGGGCCAGGACAGGGTGCCGCGCAGGACCATGCGCGTGCACTCGATGCCGGCCTCCTCGCGAATCTCGCGGCGCATGCACGCGGCGATGTCCTCGTCGCGGTCCATCTTGCCGCCCAGGCCGTTGTACTTGCCGTAATGGGCATCCTCCGGGCGCGCGTTCCGGTGGATGAGCAGCACCTGCTGGCCGTCCGGCGACATCACGTAGCCCAGCGTGGCGACGATGGGAGTGTAGGGCATGGGCCCGGTTCGTCGCCTGATTCGGGCAGGGCGTCAAGCGGCGCGGAAAGCGCCTCAATAGTTCCAGGCGGTGCAGTCGGTCGTCGTGCGCGTGACGAACTCCGCCAGCGTGCGCAGGTTCCGCGCGAACGTGCTCGTGTCCAGGGAGTCCCCCGGCGTGGCACCACCGCTCGTTGTTCACGGCCGCGGCGCGGTTCGCCGGGACGCCCGGTTTGGGCATGGGTGCGACGCGAATCACACCCATGCCATGAAGACAGTCACGCCATCAGGCGGCGTCGGCTAGAAGCAGCGCGCCCGGCCGGACACGTCGACCTGGCCGGAGGCGCCGCCCAGGTACCAGTATCCGTTGCTCTGGAAGGTGCGGACGTACTCACCGCCGCCCTCGAACTTGCCCCGCATGTACGTCAGGGCGCAGGCGCGGCCCGCCACGGGGTCCATCAGCTTCGCGGCCCCGCCCTGCCCCCAGCCGAACTCGTCGGTGTAGCTCGTCGTCGCCACGCAGCGCGCGCGCGCCCGCACGCCGCTCTGGCTGGAGTTGCCGTTCAGGTACCAGTAGCCGTTTTCGACATAGGCGCGCACCCACTCGCCGCTGCCGTGGAACTTGCCGGCGACGCCGGTGAGGAAGCACACGCGGCCCGTCGCCGTGCCCATGGAGACCGGGTACGCCATCGACTGGGTCCACTCGTATTGCTGGGAGGCGGTCGCGTCCACGCAGCGCGCGGCGCCCCGGATGCCGGACTGGTTGGAGGCCCCTCCGAGGTACCAGGAGCCGCCGCTCTCCGTGATGTCGATGCGCTCACCGGAGCCCTCGAAGTCTCCGCCCACGCGGGTGAGGAAGCACGCCCGGCCCGCGCTGGCGCCCAGCGGCGTGAGGGCCTGGCCCTGCGTCCAGGTGTACTCGCCGGTCGCCGCGAGCTCCTCTTCCTGCGTGGCCAGCTGCGGCGCCTCCAGCGCGGCAGGAGTCGCGGTGCCGGACGGCAGGTCCTCGGGACCGCAGCCCCACAGCAGGGCGGGGAGCGACAGGGTGACCAGGGCGTGGCGGAGCTTCGACATGATGGGGATGTCCTCGGTGATGGGATGGATGGATGACGTGGGACGCCCCTGGCTCCGGGCCTGGGTGCGCCGCCGCGCCATGCCCGTGCCTTGAGCAATGCCCGTGCCGTGTGGACTCCGAAGGCCGCCTCACTCGGGAGGACCGGGCTTCCGCGCGCGCCGGAGGCACGGGCCGCGGTGTGCCACTGGCACGGGGGCGCCGTGCCAGCGTGCCAGCGCGTTTGATAGCCTCTCGGCCATGGCACCCTCCGTCGGCGATGCGCCCGCGAGCCCTCCGCCCAGCGAGCCGACGACGCCAGTCCCCGCGCCGGTGGACCTGCCCACGCTGGACGCGGAGCGGCTCCTGCCCGTGGAGTCCCCGCCTGCCTCCCACCGCGAGCGCTACGCGCTGCTGTCGCTGCTGGGCCGGGGCGGCATGGGCGAGGTCCACCGGGCCCGCGACCTGCGCCTGGATCGCGAGGTGGCGCTCAAGTTCCTGCGGGGCGCGTCCCCCGAGCGCGCCATGCGGCTGCTCCAGGAGGCCCGCGCCCAGGCGCGGCTCGACCATCCGAACATCTGCCGGGTGCTCGAAGCCGGCGAGCTGGGCGGCCGGCCCTACATCGCCATGCAGCTCGTGGAGGGCGAGCCGCTGGACCGCGCCGCCGCGTCCCTCTCCGTGCCGGAGAAGGTCCGCGTGATGAGGGCCGCGGCGGAGGCCGTGCACGAGGCCCACAGGCTGGGCGTCATCCACCGCGACCTCAAGCCCTCCAATGTGCTGCTCACCCGGGACGGGGCGGGCCGCCCCGTGCCCGTCATCGTGGACTTCGGGCTGGCGTACGACGCGGGCCTGGGCCACGGCCTCACCGCCACGGGCGAGGTCATGGGCACGCCCGCGTACATGGCGCCGGAGCAGGCGCGGGGAGACCTGCGCGCCATCGACCGGCGCTGCGACGTCTACGGCCTGGGCGCCACGCTGTACGAGCTGCTCGCGGGCGTCCCGCCATTCACCGGCGCCACCCCGCTGGAGACGCTGAACGCGGTGCTGCACGACGAGCCTCCCTCCCTGCGCGCGAGCCTGCCGCACCTGGACGCGGAGCTGGAGACGCTCTGCCTCAAGTGCCTGCAGAAGGACCCGGCGCAGCGCTACGGCTCCGCCCGCGCGCTCGCCGAGGACCTCGGGCGCTACCTGGACGGGGAGCCCATCCTGGGACGGCGGCCGGGCCCCGGCCACCGGCTGCGGCGGCTGGCGCGCAGGCACCGGGCGCTGGTGGCCGTGTCGGGCGTGTCGCTGGCGGGCATGTTGCTGCTAGGTGGGCTCGCGGTGCGCTCGTGGCTGTCGGAGCGGGAGCTCCAGGTTGAGAGCGCGGCGCGCGTGCGGCTGGCGGAGCACCTGGGCCAGCAGGTGCGGGAGTCGGAGTGGTTCGTGCGCGCGTCCCAGGCGTTGCCCCTGCACGACACGCGGCCCGAGCAGCGCCGCGTCCGTGAGCGGCTGGCGGCCATCGCCTCCCTGCGGCACGGGCTGGGGGCACGGGGGGACGGGCTCGTGCAGCTGGCGCTCGGACGCGGGCACCTGGCGCTGGGCGAGTTCGAGCAGGCGCACCAGGCCCTGGTGCGAGCGCGCGAGCTGGGCGTCGACTCGCCGCAGCTGCACTCCGCGCTGGGACAGGTGCTGGGCGAGCGCTACCGGCGGGCCCTGGAGGACGCGCGGCGCGGCGGCGGCGCGGCGTGGGTGGCGCAGCGGCGCGGGGAGCTGGAGGCGCGCTACCTCGCGCCCGCGCTGCGGTCGCTCGAGCAGGCGAGGGGCGCGGCGCTGGAGTCGCCGCGCTACCTGGAGGGACTCATCGCCTTCCACCGCCAGGACCTCGCGGCCGCGGCGCGGGCGGCGCGGGAGGCGGTGACGCAGGCGCCGTGGCTCCCCGAGCCCCGGAAGCTGCTGGCGGACGTCACCTCCGCGCGGGCCCTGGCGCTGCTGGAGCGGGGCGACTACGCGGGGGCGCGGGCCGGCTTCGAGGACGCGGCCCTGCGCTACGGCGAACTCCTGGAGGTGGCGCGCAGCGACGCGGCGGCCCACGAGGCGCTCTCGGACGTCTGGATGCAGGTGTCGGAGCTGGACCGGCGCGAGGGCCGCTCCCGGCTGGGGGCGCTGGAGCGGGCCGAGGCCGCCGCGGACCGGAGCCTCCAGGCGGATCCGGAGCGGGCCTCGGGCCACACCCGGAGGGCCCAGGTGTTGATGAACCAGTACCGGCGGGTGACGTTCCAGGGCGAGGCGGATCCCCGCGGCGCGCCCGCGCTGCTGGACGCGTGGCTGGAGGCCGCGCGCAGGGCCGTGGAGCTGGCGCCGGACGACGTGCTCGCGCACGACTCGCTGGGCTACGGACACTTCATGCGGGGCCTGCGGCAGGCCCGGGACGGCGAGTCGCCGGACGCGTCCTTCGCGGAGGCCATCACGTGGCTGTCGCGCGCCATCGCGAAGCAGCCGCGCTACCCCTGGGCGCTCAACGACCTGGGGCTCGTGCACCGCTGGCGCGGCAACCACCAGCGGGAGCACGGCGTGGACCCTTCCGGGGCCTACGCGGAAGCGGAGCGGTGCTTCCAGCGGGCGGCCGAGGCGGACCCCTCCTACCTCTTCGCCCACGCCAACCTGGCGGAGCTGCACGCGGAGCAGGCCGCCTGGCGTCAATCGAGGGGCGAGGACCCGGCGGCGCACGTCCAGCGGGCGAGGGACGCGGGCGCGAAGGCGCTCGCGCTGGACGGCCGCTTCGCCGCCGTGCTGAACCACCTGGCCGTGGCGGAGCTGGCGCAGGGGCACTTCCGCTTCGACACCGGGGGGGACGCGCGCCCCGAAATCGCGGCCGTGCTCCAGCACGTGGCGCGTGCGCTGGAGCTCAACCCGGCGTCGGACCGCGCGCTGCTGCACCGGGCCCGCGCGCACGTCCTGGAGGCCCGGCTGGCGCTGCGGGAGGGCGGGACCCCGGAGCCGGCGCTCGCCAGGGCGCGCCAGGCGCTGGCGGAGGCCTCCACGCGCGCTCCGGCCTGCGCCGACTGCCGCATCCAGGGCGCGACGGTGGAGCGCCTGGCGGCGGAGCACGCGCGGCGCCAGGGCCGGGACGCCGTGCCCCATTTGCGCCGGGCGCTCGACGAGGCACGGCGGGCGACGCGGGCCCATCCCTACGCGGACGCCCGGCTGGAGCGCGCACGGGTGTGTGGAGAGCTCGCGTGGGCGCTGGCCCCCCGCGCGGCGCGGACGGTGGTGCGCGAGGGGCTCGAACAGGTGGCGGAGGCGCTGCGGCTCGACCCGGCGCGCGCGGAGGCCCATGCCCAGCGGGGCGTGCTGCTGCTCGCGGGCGCTCGCGGGCGGGACGCGGCGGCGGAGCGTGGGGAGGCGCGCGCCGCGCTCGCGCGAGCCGTGGAGCTCGCCCCCGGGTTGCGCGAGGAATACGCCGCGTGGATCCGCGAGGCGGCCCCGGGGCCTGGCGGCTCGTAGCTCCGCGTCTCCGGCGCTGCCTATTGTTTCAAGGGGCGGGGCACGCCCGTCGCCATCACGGCCGTCGCGCTCCATTGGGGCGCGACGCCACAGGACGGCAGCTGGAGGCCCGCGGGCAGCGGCAGGGCGGTCCTGCGGTTCTGGGGGTTGAGGCAGACGGCGCCCTGGGGACTCCAGAGCGCCTCGACGTGGTCGAGCTCGTCCAGCCGGTCGCTGGAGCGCAGGCCGAAGCCATGGGCATCCCGCCGCTGGAAGTCCGTGCCGCTCACCGTGAAGGTCCGGGCGTCGCCGAGCCCCACGAAGTACGCGGCGCGCTTGGCCTGGAGACACGCTCCGTAGACGGCCGCCCGCTCCGGGGTGTCCCCCAGCGACGCCGGATCCCACGGCTGGTAACCCCAGTCCAGACACACGCCAATGGCTCCCGTCACGCAAGCCAGCGTGACCGCGCTTGCCTCCGTCCGGAGCGCCGCGGTCAGCCCGTCCACGTGCCGCCCCGGGAGCAGCAGCGAGGCGACGGTCTCCTTTCCCGGCGCCGCGCATTGCGGCCGCCAGGCGGACATCCCCACCTGACGGTAGAGCACCTGGAAGCGGTTGGCGCCGAGCGGCGTCCAGGTCATCTCGTAGCGCGGGTGCCGGGGGTCGCCATCCGCGGGCGTCACCGGCAGCAGGAACGTGAAGGTCTGCTTCGCCAGGTCCGTGCCCCTCAGCTTGCGGATGGCGCCGTCCGGACCGGCCACCGCGAGGTAGAGGTCCGTGGGCGTGGCGTGGATGCCGTGCAGGCGCGTCGCGTCGTCCGGCTTTCCGGCCAGCTCCACCGGGATGTCGAGCACCGTGCGGCGCCCATCCCGGGGCCGGACCTTCATGACCACGCCCTCGGGCGTGTTGACGAAGCCCTCCGGACACAGCGGAGCGGACCGCTCGTACACGAAGCAGTGGCTCTGGCCTTCCGCGATGTAGATGCCCAGGCCGTTCGGATCCGGGTCGCACTGGCCGGTGGGGCAGCCGCCTCCGCCGGAGGGCTCCGCCTTCGCCTCGCTGGGAGGAACCCGCACGGGCGCGGTCAGCTGGCAGCCGCCACCGCCCATCATCAATGCCAGACATCCGAGCCACGCGCGCAGAAGCTTCACCAGGTGTCTCCTCGGGAGAGGGCTTCCGACGGGGAGCCCTTCGCGGCCCAATATGCGAGCAGCATGCCATCACTCCTCGGGGCGCGGCGAAGCGGCCGCGCCCCGAGGCGCCCGCGCACGCGCCGCCGGTTGGCACACGCGCTGACACAAGGCTCCGTGCCACGGTGGCACGGGTATGATGGCGCGGCATGGAACACGACCCGTCGACCCTCCGTCCGAGCGGCCCCGTCCGGCAGGGCGCCTCCGAGGACGACGCGCCGGTGCCGGGGCTCCTGCGCCTGACGTGCGCGGGGACGCCGATGGCGGTGGCGGTGCCCCTCCAGGGCGAGCTGACGCTGGGCCGCGCGAGCCCCGTGCTGGGCACGCCGCAGGACCCCCGGATGTCGCGCAGCCATGCCCGCGTGCACCACGACGGGCGTCGCTTCTGGGTGACGGACCTGGGCAGCCAGAACGGGACCTCCGTGGATGGCGAGCCGGTGCCGCCCCACGTGCCGCGCGAGGCCCAGCGGCTCATCCGGCTGGGGGACTCGCTCTTCGTTCCCAGCCCGGACGTGGGCCCCCTGGCCCGCCACGGCGTGCGGGAGGTGGAGGGCTTCGTGCGTGGCCCCGCCTTCCAGCGGCTGTTGGAGGAGGTGGCGCGCTCCGCGCAGCACGGCTTCACGCTGCACATCCACGGCGAGAGCGGCACCGGCAAGGAGCAGGTGGCCCGCACCTTCCATGACCGCGGTCCCCGGAGCCGGGGGCCCTTCGTGGCGGTCAACTGCGCGGCCATCCCCGCCGCGCTCGCGGAGCGGCTGCTCTTCGGCGCGCGGCGCGGTGCCTTCTCCGGCGCCGACGACGCGGAGGGCTACCTGCAAGCGGCCGACGGGGGCACGCTGTTCCTGGACGAGGTGGCGGAGCTGGACCCGGGGGTCCAGGCGAAGCTCCTGCGGGCGCTGGAGACGCGCGAGGTGCTCCCGCTGGGCGGCTCGAAGCCCCGGAAGGTCGACGTCCAGGTCTGCTCCGCGGGCAACCGCGACCTGCGCGCGCAGGTCGCCCAGGGGCGGCTGCGCGAGGACCTGTACTTCCGCATTGGCAGGCCCGAGGCCTCACTGCCCCCACTGCGGCGGCGTCCGGAGGAGCTTCCCTTCCTGGTGGCGCGCGCCGTGGAGGCGCTGGCGCCGGGCCTGCCACCGCATGTCAGCCTCTACGAGGCCTGTCTGCTGAGGCCCTGGCCGGGCAACGTCCGCGAGCTGCGCGTCGAAGCGCGAGCCGCCGCGCAGCAGGCCCTGCTCCAGGGCGCGCCCCGCGTCGAGGCGGGCCACCTGGGCCCCGGCGCGGGGACGGCGTTCGGCACCGCCGCCCCGCCCGTGGATGCCCCACCTGCTCCGTCCGGTGCCGCCGCGCCCGCCCGTCACCGCCCCCTGGACGAGGACGAGCGGAGCCGCGTCGAGCAGGCCCTGCGTCACCACGGCGGCAACGTGGCCGCCACCGCTCGGGCGCTCGGGATGCACCGGACACAGCTGCGGCGCCTGCTGGAGCGGCACGGCCTGACACCCGGCGGCGCCTGAGGGCCGGGCCGCTCCGATGCCTCCCCGGCTTGAGCAAGCTCTCCACACTTCCTCAACATCTCGACGCGATGGTGGTGGGCAGGTCGACGCGGTCGCCCATGGGGGCGCTGTGAACGCATGGGGAATCGACCCGAGGGGAACGCGAAATCATGAAAGCCTTTCTGGTGGCCACCGCGGCCATGTGCCTCGCAGTCAGCCCGGCCTTCGCCTCGGATTGCGAAGACCTTCCCGCCAAGGGACAGGCAAGCCTCGAGAAGAAGTACATGAAGATAAAGGCCGAGAGCGAGCACGCCGCCACGGACTGCGTCGTCATCCGGAACAACAACGCCCTGGGAACGGGCCACGGAATCACGCTCGCCTGCCGGATCCACTTCCGCCCCCGGAATGGGGGCTGCTACGTGGACTACACGCCCTACGGAGACACCAACAAGAGTCTCTCCAGACATCCCGGCTGTGATGCGGGCAAGTGGGCCTGGGCCAGCGGCGTGGACATGCCCACCGGCGAGTCCACCTCGGACCCCCAGGGAAAGACGTACACGGGCAGCGTCCGCTTCAACATGATGAATGAGGAGTACGAGCTGAAGTACACGGTCCTGGCCGGTGACAAGAAGAGCGACAAGGCCCTGGAAGACACCTACGCGGCGACCCTGAAGAAGATCTGCATCCGCAAGTCTCGCTGACGCCCGCGCCACCCACGGCCCCCGGCCTCACGACTGGGGGCCCTCGATGACCACCCTCAACCCTCGCGGCATGTTGCTGGAGAACTCCAACGAGAAACCGACACATCGGCACAGCTCGCGAACAATGGAGACCCCCAGCCCGCTGCCTCGCGGGGCCCGGCGCCTCGACTGACGGGAGCGGAACCCCCGCTTCCCCAGGCACTCCAACTCCTCGGAGGGAAGCCCCGGGCCGTCATCCAGCACGGTGAGCCGGAAGCGTCGCGGCCCGGCGGCCTCCAGCACCGCCACGACGTGGCCGCCCTCCTCACCGTGCGTGATGGCATTGTGCAGCAGGTTGCCAATGGCCTGCTCCATCATCGTGGGATTGCAGCGCGCCCAGAGCTCCTCGTCGGGGCGTGAGCACTCCACGGTGAGCTGCCGCCTCCGTGCGAGCTGCCTGAACCTGCGAACGACCCGCTCCACGGTCTGCCCCAATTCCACCCGGGCATCCTCCGCCAGCGGATCCACCCCCTCCCCCATCTGACAGGCGAGGTGGAGGTTGTCCACCAGCGACGTGAGGTAGACGGTGTCCTCGAGCCCCTGCCGCAGCAGCTCCGGGTTGCCCTGAGCGGGCTCCGCCGAGGCCAGCTCCAGCGACAGTTGGAGCGAGGCGATGGGCGTCTTCAGGTCGTGCGCGACGTCCGCCAGGTGCCGCTCCAGCGCATGCTTCTGGGATTCGATGCGCGCGGCATCCCGCTGGACGCGAGCATGGGTGGCGTCGAGTGCCTGGGACACCTCTCCCAACTCGTCGCCCAGGCCATCCGTGGCGGACGGGTAGTCTGGAGCCCCGAGCGCCCGCGCGGCGCGGTGCAGGCGGCGCAGCCGCTTGAGGAGCGGCTGGACGACGGCGAAGGTGGACAGCGCCGCCGCGACTGTCGTGACCAGAAGGGCGAGCCCCAGAAGCCACCGCCCCACCGTCACGCGCTCATGCATGGGAGGCCAGCGAAACTCCAGCAGACTGCACGGCCCGGAGGGCGCGAGCCGTCTTACCGAAGCGCCTCCCCACCGTGGGTCAGGATGAAGGAACGGAAGGTAGATGAGGGTCGCCTCCTCCTCCCCCTCCAGCACCCGGGCGAGGAGCTTCGGTTCGGGGCGCCCTCCCGGGACACCTGCTCCGACCAGGGCCGCATCGAACCCCTCCACCTCGATGCCCTCGGGACCCTGAAAGCGCCAGCCCGGCGCCGCCTGACATTCCTCGCGATGGGTGGACAGGATGAGCGCGGTGGCGAAGCGCGTGCTCCGCAGCAACGCGGTATCCACTCCCATGAAGGTCGCCAGGTAGGAGGTTCCGAGCGTCCCCAGGAGGCCCAGGAGCGAGGAGGCCGCGAGGATGCGCGGTGCCAGACGGTTGTACAGCCTCACGAAGACTCCTCTGGCGGGGCGAACTGGTAGCCGATGCCCCAGGACGTCCGGATACGCGCTCCCGCCGGCCCGAGCTTCTTCCGGAGGCGCGCGACATGGGAGTCCACCGTCCGGTCATCGCGCTCCTCATTGGGCGGGAGGGCGTGCTGGGCAATCTGGGCCCGCGTCATGGCCCTGCCGGGGCGCTCCACGAGATACGCCAGCACGTCGAACTCATGGCGGGTCAGCGACACGGGGCCTGTGCTCTCGATGCTCACCTCGCGCGCATCGAGGTCCAGGCGTACATCGTCCCAACGCAGGACGCGGCGCGGTCGCTCCTCCAGGAGCAGCAGCCTGGCGCGGATGCGCGCGACCAGCTCCTCCATCCAAAAGGGCTTGGCGAGATAGTCCACCGCCCCCAGCCCAAACGAGCGCAGCCGGGGCCCTTTCACGCGTCCAACAGTTCGAAGCCGTCCTTCCCGGGGCGATTCAGGTCCAGAACCACCAAATCAGGCCGCTCGCGCTCGGACGCCTCGAGTGCGAGCTCCCCGTCGGTGGCGAGCATCACCTGGAACCCCGCCTGCTTCAGGCCACGGACGAGGCCCGCGGCGATGGGTGCGTCATCCTCGACAACCAGGATGCGAGCCGGGACTGTCATCGACGACCTCCGCGGTCGTGGGCGTGGACAGCGCCAGCGTGGCGCCAAACGAGATGGATGTCTCCCGGTGAGGATGTTTCGGCTTGAAGCATACCTCGTCCATGGAATTCATGGATTCCCGGGTGTGAGCTTCCACAGGCGGCCGTTCGAAGCGTCCGTGAGCAGGTAGAGCGCACCGTCAGGCCCCTGGACCACCTCGCGGATCCGCGCCTTGCGCTCCGTGAGCAGGCGCTCCTCGCCGACCACGAGGTCGTCCTTCAAGACGAGCCGCACCAGCGCCTGGCTGGACAGGCCGCCGATGAAGAAGTTCCCCTTCCACTCCGGAAAGAGCGCCCCTGAGTAGAGGGTGAGCCCCGAGGGCGAGATGACCGGATCCCAATAATAGACAGGCTGCTCCATGCCCGCGGCCTGCGTCGTCTTGTGGATGGGCTGGCCCGAGTATTCCTCGCCATAGCCAATCGTGGGCCAGCCGTAGTCCTTGCCGGCTTCCGGACGGTTGAGCTCATCGCCTCCTCGCGGTCCCATCTCCACGATCCAGAGCCGCTGCTGGGCGTCCAGGGCCGCGGAGAGGATGTTGCGGTGTCCGGAGGACCAGATCTCCGGCCGGGCGTCCTTCCTGCCCACGAAGGGATTGTCCTGGGGAATGGAGCCATCCGGGTTGATGCGGACCACCTTCCCGAAGTCGCTCTTGAGGTCCTGCGCCTGGACGCGGCCCGGGAGGATGGAGCGCTCGCCGAGCGTGACGAAGAGCTTGCCGTCCGGTGTGAAGACGAGCCGTCCGCCCGCGTGCAGCGTGGACTCGAGCGTGGGCTGCATGCGGAAGATGACCTGGAGTCCCTTGATGCGCGGCTTCGGGCCGTCCACCAGTTTCGCGCGCGCCACCGCGAGCCCGTTGCCGCCCTCGCGCGGCTCGTAATAGGTCCAGTAGATGAGCCCGCTCTTCGCGTAGTCGGGCCCCACCTCCACGTCGAGCAGCCCGCCCTGTCCCCGTCCGTCGACCTTGGGGAGGCCCGCCACCGGGGGCGACTTCTTGCCCGCGGCGGTGACGATGAAGAGCGAACCCGTGGGCTTCTCCGTGACGAGGAAGCGCCCATCCGGCAGGAACGCGATGGCCCACGGCTTGTTGAAGCCGGAGGCGATCTCCGTCACCACGATGGGCGTGCGCGTCTTCACCTCCGGGGCGCGTGTCTGCTGCGGGAACGCGGGCTTGAACTCCGGGACGTTCGGAGGCGCGGTCTCCACCGGCTGGGCTCCGGAGACGGCGCTCAGCAGGAGGGCGGAGAGGAACGAGGTCACGAGTCCATGGCGCATGGAGTGACTCTCCGCCGGGACGGGCGGGACGTCACCCGTCGCCCGGCCCGCATCGCCGCCTCCGTTGCCTGGGTGAACAGTCTCGGCGCCGCTCAGGGATTGAGCGACAGGTTCACGGTGGCGCCCGTTCCACCCCGGACGACGAGGACGTGGGTGCCCGCGGGCAGTGCGCTTCGCGTGAGCACCAGGGGGTCGGAGGAGAAGCCGATGCTGCGGCACGCCGACTCCGGACCTCCGCAGCCGGCGAGCAGCCCCATGGAGAACGTCTCGCCCGTGTACTGATTCTGACGCAGGAGCGTGGCCGACAGGTTGAGCACCCGGTCCGTGGTGAAGGTGAAGAAGGTGTCTGGCCGGCTGCCGGCGTCACACGTCAGTGTCATGTCCGAGCCGTGCGTGGCCGGGTTGAAGGTGACGGTCGCCGTGCCGCCCGCCGCGCCATTCGAGAAGGCCAGGGGAAGGGCGTCCGCACAGAGGTCGCCCGGCCCGAAGTCGTCGACCTCCAGGTCCAGTTGGAAGGTGCCCGCCGGGTGGGTGAGTCCCGATTTGACGAGGAGGTACGACGTGCCCGCGGGCAGGTCCGCGGAGACGCGGGAGTGGCCGTTCTGGGCGAGCATGCAGGCAAGCTGCGACGCGGTGTCGTCACAGGGGCCGCGCCGGACGGACAGCGCCGGCTGCGTCTCCGCCCGCGAGCCCGAGACGCGGGCATGGAGGCGCCGTGGACGGTCGGTGGTGACCGCGAAGACGGCATCGCTGCCATCGCTCCTTCCGCAGCCCTCGTGGTCAGGAAAGTCCCCGAACGCGCGGGTGAGCGTCGCGCGACCGTAACCGCCCTGGGAGAGCGTCAACGGCTCCGGATTCGCGCAGCTCTCGCCTGGCTCCGCATGGTCCAGCCGGGACAGGCGCGCCACCAACTCGAAGTCACCCACGTACGCGGTGCTGAAGCCGTCGACGACGACGTAGTACGTGCCCGCGGGCAGGTCGCGGTAGCTCGTCCAGGTGTCGGGCGAATTGTCGGGAGTCGCCGCGCACCGCAGGTCGGTTTCGGCGCCGCCACACGCCCGGCGCAGCGCCACGGTGGGCCGGAAACCCGGGGTGAGGGCCTTCGTGGAAAGGCGCAGGTTCATCGGCTCCGTGGTGGTGAAGGTATAGACGGTGTCCGGCGCGGCGCGCCTCTCGTACGGTTCCCCGCAGGAGGGCGTCAGGTCGTGGAAGAAGCGCCCCGTGTCGCCCTGGACGGTGACCTGGCCGGGTCCGCTCGTCGGCAGGCCCAGGGGGAGCGCGTTGGCGCAGACGTCACCCGCCGGTATCGAACCCAGGGACACCTTCAGCGAGTAGTCCGCGAGCCCTTCGTAGGTCCTGTCCACGAACAGGTAGTAGGTCCCCGCGGCGAGGTTCGCGTCGCGGATGGACGAGCGCGCCAGACCGCCCCCGGTGCAGGTGGCCGCCGGACCGTCACAGGTGCCGCGGCGCAGGGTGAGGGCCGGGGCCCTCAGGCTGGAGGCGGTGGTGGTCTCGGCGATGAAGCTCATCGGCCCGGAGGTGGTGAAGGTGTAGACGCGGTCCTCGCCGGAGAGGCCCGAATACGTGCAATCACTCTGGTGGTCGTCGAAGGCACCCGTGAAGGTTCCGGAGAGCACGGCGGTGCCTCCCTCCGGGGGAAGACCGAGCGGGATGGCGAGCGCGCAGGTGTCACCGGGGGTGGGCGGTGTCAGCAAGGCCTGAATCGTCACGGGCCTCTCCGACTGCGCGGAATAGAAGTCCACGGCGAGGATGTACGTGCCCGGCTGCAGGCTGCCCCGCCCGAATGGACCCGTGGTCAGGGAGACCGGCTGGCAGGAGAGCCCCTCGCCGCAGGTCCGGATGAGCGACAGCAGCGGCGCCCCCTTGGACTCGTCGTGCGACACGTCCACGTACAGGTCCAGCACGCGGTCGGTGGTGAACGTGAAGTACGCGTCCGCCCCGTCGACGGAGCAGTCGGAGAACGGCTCATCGAAGAAGTCACGCGCGTCGAACGTGAGGACAGCGGTGCCTCCCGCGCCGCCCTCGGAGAACACCAGCGGGCGCGGATTCGCGCAGGTCTCTCCCAGCTGATGTGGGGTCGCGGAGAACTCGAGCGAATAGGCGTCCGGGCCTCCGGAGGTGTGGTCGACCGAGAAGAAGTGGGTGCCGGCCTTGAGGCTCCCCGCGCGCAGGGTCGTCACCCCGTCCGCGCCTGGCTGCCCGCACACGCTCTGGGACACCCGGCACGTGGCGTCGACGAGCGACACCATGCCCCGGGCCGAGGCCTGCGCGGGCGTCATCTTCACCTTCACGTCCAGCTCGCGGTCGAGCGTGAGCGAATAGACATGCTCTGGGAAGGAGGCGCTGTTCGGAGTGCAGGCGCTGAGGTCATCCGACATTCCCACGGTTGTGCCCGTGAGCGTGGCGGTTCCGCCCGCGGGCCCGCCGGACAGCGTCACCGGGGTCGCGACCGCGCAGGTGTCGCCCTCCGGGGTCGGCGTCGCGGAGACGTCCAGGCGGTAGTCGGTCCCGGTCTCATTCGGGCCCTTCACCCAGAGGAAGTAGGTGCCCGCGGAGAGGGCCGTCTTCCGCAGGACGCGCGAGGCCTGGACCGTCGACTCGCAGTTCTGGGTCACGGGCGTGGCGCCCAGGCAATCCGCGACGAGGGCCAGGGTCGGAGCCTCGTTGTCCCCGCCCAGGGCGGTGGCCGTTACCAGCAGGTTCGAGCGCGGATCGGTGAGCGTGAGGCGGTACACGCGGTCGGGCAGGTGGAAGCGCCTGCAGTCATAGTCGTAGCCCTCCTGCGAGCTGCCCCGCGTGCTGGCCTGATGCGTGAGCGTGCCGCCCCCCGCGGGGAGGTCGAAGCCAATGGGGTTGGCGCACGACTCCCCCTCGGGTGGGGGCACCGCGCTCACGTCGAGCGTGTAGTCGATGCCGGTGGCGGACTCGACGACGAGGACGTACGTGCCCGCGGGGAGCAGCTCCTGGACGGTGGCGGACGTCGCTCCCCACTGGCAGCCCGTCGAAAAGGACGTCCCGCAGTAGCGGGCCTCCTGCACGCGCAGGGAGAGCGCGCCGCTCGTTCCCAGCCGCGTGGCGGTGGCGTTGACGAGCATGGGCTGGTCCAGGGTGAACGAATAGATGCGGTCGGGAGCGTTGAGGGAGTCGCTGCAGCGCTCGGGAACGTCGTTCGTCGCGCCGCGGAGGGTGTCGGTGAGGTGGGCGGTGCCGCCTGAAAGCGTGAGGGGGACGGCACGCCCGCACGTCTCGCCCTGGGGCCGTGCCCCGGTGAGCTGCGCCGACACCGTGAAGGGACTGCTCGTCCCTTCGAAGGCTGAATCGGCGAAGAGCAGGTATTCGCCCGGCGCGAGGTCGGCGACGGAGAGGGCAGGGCCGCAGCCCAGGTCCACTCCGTCACAGGCGGAGCGCAGGGCGAGCATGCTTCCCCAGATGATGCCGTCGTCGAGGGTCGCGGTGAAGTCGCTCGTCTGGTCCACCCGGAAGCGGTAGACGGAGTCGGGACCGGGCGGCCAGGTCATGCAGTCCAGCGTGAAGTCGTCCGCGCGGCCCTGGGTCCGCACCTGGACGGTGGCCTGGCGGTGGGAATCAAACGGCAGCAGGGCGGCCTCCTCGCAGCGCTCCCCGCTGGGCGGCGGCCGGGTGCCGAGCGCGAGGTCGAACTCGCCGGCGGTGAGGGTCCGCGTGGACACGACGACGAAGTACGTCCCCGGGGCCAGCACGCCTTCGAAGCGGGAGCGCTCCAATCCGGAGGCATTGCAGTCCGGGCGCGCGCAGGTGTTGCCCACCCTGAGCACGGGCTCGAACCCCGGGGTGCGCGAGACGACGGAGAGGTCCACCTCCGCGGGGGCCGCGAGCGTGAAGGAGTACACCGCGTCGCGCGAGCCCGCGACGCAGCCGAGCCTGTTGGGCGCGTAGCGGCGCAGGTCGCCCTGGAACGTGGCGCTCCCCTCGGTCAGCGCGAGCGCGTAGGGCGTGGCGCAGGTATCCCCGATGGACTCCACGGGTGTCTCACATCCACCGGTGATGCAAGCGGCGGTGAGGCAGTCGCTGCACGCCGCCCCCGCCATGCCGCAGGCGGTCTGCTCCGTGCCCTCGCGGCACTGACCGGCGGCGTCGCAGCAGCCTGCGCAGTTTCCAGGGCCGCAGACCCCGCCCGAGTCGGGCTCGCCAGCATCGGGCCCGGAAGAGGAGGCCGAGGAGCAGGCGAGGAACGTGACAGCGAGCAGAAGGAGCAGATGGCGCATGAAAGGTGTTCCCGGGGGGAGGCTTCATGCCCATTGGATTGTCCCCCCGTCGTCGGCGTGGACTCTACCGGACGTGGGGGTGAACCGAAAGACAGACAACGCGAGGCGGGCGGGACGTCACCCGTCGCTGGACGCGCGTCGCTCCTCTTCCTTGCCTGGGTGAACGGTCGCGGCGCCGCCCACCGTGAAGTCAATCACCCGGTCCCACATCGCCTGGAACTGCGGCTCCTGGAAGTGGGAGCCCGACTTCAGCCAGCTGATGTGCTCCGGGGGCTGGTCGAAGTGGCCCATGACGTCCAGGTGGTCCGCGGTCGCGACGTGGAGGACCTGTCCCCAGACCTGGGAGCGGCTCGGGACGATGCCATCGCTCTTGGACTCGAACCTCCGGCCAAGGACATCCTGGAGGGCCTGGGTCTGGGCCGGCGTGCGCTCGGGAATCTGGAGCTCCCGGGACTGGGGCGCGCTCTTCGCATACAGGAAGGCGAAGAGTCCGTGGAGGAGCGCGTCGGGGGTGAGCAGCAGGGGCAAGGACCACCTGGGCGGTGGCGCGCCCGTGACGACGCAGCCGTAGCGCACGCCCTCCCGGTCCGCCGTGTTCGCGTTGAAGGCCCGCATGCTGATGGGCATGAGGTCCTGGATGAGCACCTGGTTCTCGCCCACCTGGCTGAAGAACTGGATGAGCTCCTCGCGCTCGCCCTCGGAGAGGTCCGCCGTCAGCCGGGCGATTTGATTGAAGAGGTTGGGCGGGAGCTTCGCCTCTTCGCTCCGCAGGACGAGCCAGTAGCACGCCTGCAGCGCGGCGGTCCGCAGGGGCATGGCCTTGCGGTGCAGCGTGAGGAAGGTGAAGAGCCACAGGTAGCGCAGCAGCGTCTTCCCCACGCCGCCCTGGTTGGAAAAGCTGGCCAGCGGGGTGCCTTGATGCGGGGTCGCGATGGTCACGACCGAGCGCACGCGCTTCACGAAGTCCGGAGCCTCCCGCGCCATGCGCGGTGAGACGACACTGCGTGCATCCAGCCCGCCCGTGGAGTGCCCGACGAGGTGGAGCTGCGCGTCGTCCTCGTTCGCGGTCCGTGCCATCTCCCGGAACACGTCGCGGGCCCGCGCCTCCAGCCCGGAGGTGGGGGCGGAGGCGATGGCATGCACCCGCGCATCGATGCCGCGCTCCTGGAACCGCTGCTCGAGCAAACGGGGGACGTTCTGGAAGTAGGCGATGCGCTCCGTTTCCTTGTCACCCATCTGCGTGAAGCCAAAGAAGCCGGGGACCAGATAGACGCGGTGGCGGTGGGTCATGGGGACAAGCCTAACGTGAGGACCGCCCCAGACGCCGGGGAGGGGTCAACGTGAAGTCCCGAACCCTTTGCCAGAAATGTCTGTCCTTCCTCCGGCGCGTCTCGGGTGGTGATGCGCCCGAGACACGCGGGGCTGCTTGGGATTACTGGGTGATGATGTCCGTGTACTCGCTGCCGCTGATGGAGTTGCGCCACTTGGAGGAGAAGCCCAGCGCGTGCTGCGGGTCCACCACGTGCGGCGCGGCGATCCGCGCGACGTCCAGGCGGACAATCTCATTCTTGAACAGGTCCAGCACCATGCCGAACTGCATCGCGGTCAGGTAGACGCGCTTGAGCATCTTGTCCGCCTTCTCCTGGCGGACGATCTCGTTGTTCTCGCTCTTGAGCGACTGGTAGAAGCCGCTCCAGGTGGAGGCGTCCATCGGGTACTGCCCATCCCGCCGCATCAAGCAGCCTTCGTCCGAACGCGTGCCACAGTCGCGGTGCGAGGGAGCTGCCTCGGCGGCCACCGGCATCTCCGGGCGCGAGTGCATCCGGGGCTCCCGCCGCGTCTCCGTCGTCCGCGTCTCCGAGTAGCTCTCCGACTCCGTCGTTCCACCCGTCATCTGCACGTCCATCCGGGCGCCGCCGCCGCGCACCTTCACGGTGGTCGTCTCCTCGCCATCGACGTTCGTCGTCGTCTTCATCTTGATGCGCGCGGAGGGCATGTCCTGATCATTGATGTCCACCTGCATGTTGAACTCCGCGTCCTGCGCGAAGCTGGCGGACGAAACGAACAGGGACGAAACGAGTGCGGCGCGGACGATGCGATTCATGTGAAGTCCTGGTGGGAAACGGGTTCGGTGCGGTCGGTACGCTCAAGCGTTCCCGCCGCCGTGCCGTCTTCACGCACCGTCCGCGGATTTATTCATATGAAACACATGGCTCGGCCTGGTGAACCCGGACTCATGGTCTGAGAAAAGCAGAAGCCCGCCGAACCGGAGCAGGCCCGTGGGCGCTCCGGCTCGGTGGGCTCTGGGGGCTTTCTACTTCTTGAGAACCGTGCGTACCGGCCGGAAGCCGTAGCCGGCGTCATCCGAGCCCGCCGGGTACTGGTACCGATGCGCCGCACGGACGATGTGCTGGCGCTCCTTGGAGGACGTGGGGCAGCTCGTGCCAGAAGCCCTGACCCGCTCCATCGTGGAGATCGAAGGCCGGCTCCTGAAGCTGCTCGCGGCCCTGCCAGCCCCTTCTCCCGAAGGCGAAAGGTGGCTGGAGAGGGGTTGAAGCGAAGCCCCGGCGATCCACGCTGAACGCGGGATCGCCGAGGCTCGATGCTGCCTTACTGGACGGCGCGGAGCGCGGGCTGCTCGTCCGTCAGCGACGTCAGGAGGCGATCGCCCTCGGCCTCGTCGATGGGCACGAAGCAGCCGAGGTCGGCCCGGTAGGCGTGAACCTGTGCCGCCCCGATGTCGAACCACCAGCCGTGCAGCCGCAGCGTTCCCGCCGCGAGCCGGTCGCGCACGATGGGGTAGGTCTTCAAGTGCTCCAGCTGCGCCAGGACGTTCAGCTGGGAGAGGCGATCCGCGTCCGGCAGCCCCTCGCCCACCTGGGTGTTCTTCTCGCGCAGCGCCTTGAGCGAGGGCGTTCCGTGCGCGAGCCACTGCTCGAGGTTCGGTGCGCCGTCCACGGCGCCTCCGGCCAGGATGGCCTTCATCGCGCCGCAGCTCGAGTGGCCGCAGACCACGACGTCCTCGATGGGCAGGAAGCCCAGGGAGAATTCGATGGCCGCCGCCTCCCCGCGGTCCGCCGAGGGCTGGCCACCGGGCCTGGCCGGCGGAACGAGGTTGCCCACGTTGCGCACGGTGAAGAGGTCACCGGGGTCCGTGGAGACCAGCAGATTGGGCACCACGCGGCTGTCCGAGCAGCTGATGAAGAGGCAGTCAGGGGATTGCCCCTTCGCGAGCCGCGCGAAGGTCGCCCGGTACGAGGGCAAGGTGTGGCGCTGGAAATCGAGCAGGCCTCTGATGAGCTTCTTCACTGCACACCTCCGGGGGAGAGAGTCGAAACGTGATGGACGGGGGAGGAATGGGATGGAGCGGCAGGCCCCGCCGTGGGGGCCGCACGCGCGCTGCGTCGGGTCCAGACATCCTCGAGCGGCTCCATGGTCACGGTGCCGCCCGTCTTGCGATACGTGTCCGCCCAGCTCTCCAGCGCCTCGAAGCCGGAGTGGTCGAGCGTGTTCACCGCCACGTCCACCTCCACCCTGGAGCCCGCGGGAACCTTCGCGAGCGCCGTCGACAGCTTCGGCACGCCGACGAACGTCAGCGCTCCGCTGATGCAGACCTGGTGAACGCCATTGGCGGCGTGGATCTCCACGCGCACCTGGCCGAGCTGCCACAGGAGCCGGAGGATGGCCGCGCCGAGTCCCAGACCGATGCCCGCGAGCAGGTTGATGCCCACGACGCCGGCCACGGTGATGAGGTACACGGGCAGCTCACCGCGGTGCCGCAGCTCCCGGATGTGGGCGAGGTTCACGAGCTTCAGGCCCACGTGCACGAGCAGGCCGGCGAGCACCGTCAGGGGCACGTACGCCGCCAGACTCCCCAGCAGCGTGATGAAGGCGAGCATCCACACCGCGTGGAGCACCGCGGACCAGCGCGTCTTCGCGCCGGCGTTGATGTTCGCCGCGCTGCGCACGATGACGCCGGTGATGGGCAGACCGCCGACCAGACCGGAGAGGGTGTTCGCCACGCCCTGCGCGAGCAGCTCGCGATCCAGGTTCGCCCGCGGGCCCGTGTGGAGCTTGTCGGTCGCCACCGCGCTCAGGAGCGACTCGGCGCTCGCCACGACGGCGAGGGACAGCACGGCCACGAAGAAGGCGCCCCACATGGAGCCTTCCGGAAGGGCCGGCAGCTTGATGGCCGACAGCGCATCCGCCGCCAGCTGCACCCGCGCCACGTCCGCGTTCATCACCGCCGCGACCACGGTCCCGCCCACGACCGCCACCAGCGGCCCCGGGACCTTCTTCAGCCGCCCGTTCGGCAGGAACCCCCAGGCGATGAGGACTCCCAGCGTCATCAGGCCCAGCAGCGTGGCCGCTCCATGAAGGTTCAGCACCTGCCCGGGCAGCTCCCGCAGGTTGTTCCAGGCATTGCTCTGCGGAGAGCCACCCAGCACGATGTGGACCTGCCCCAGCACGATGAGAATGCCGATGCCCGCGAGCATTCCGTGGATCACGGCCGGCGAGATGGCCAGCGCCGAACGCGCCACCTTCAGCCCGCCGAGCGCCACCTGCACGAGTCCCGCCGCGGCCACCGCCGCGCACGTCACGGCGAAGCCCAGCTGCTGGATGAAGCCAAAGACCATCACCGCGAGTCCCGCCGCGGGGCCGCTCACGAGAAGCGGCACGCCACCCATGAGGCCCACCACCAGGCCTCCCACGACGCCGGCAATGAGGCCCGCCATGATGGGCGCTCCAGAGGCGAGCGCGATGCCCATACAGAGGGGCAGGGCCACCAGGAACACCACCAGCGAAGCTGGCAAATCCGAAGCGAGGATCGCCTTCAACGACGGCTTCGCCTCTGCTGCCTTTACATCCGAAGTCATTGCTTGAGCTCCCCTGTCATCCGCCGGGCCTCAGCCCGGGCTCGACGTGACAGGGGGGGCTACGCAAGCGTTGTGCCAGCCCGTCCCGGGCACTTCCCGTCGGGGGCGTGGCGCTTCAAGAGCAGGCGATGAAAGAAACTTGAAGCCCGCGCCCCGGGCGATGAACGAATTTTAAAGTCCTTCACTCCGAGGGCGGGTTCTCCTCCAGACGGCGGAGGAAGGTCGGATAGGAAAGACCCAGTGCGCGGGCCGCCTCCATGCGCCTGCCTCCGAGCTGCTCGAGCACGTGGCGCACATAGAGCCGCTCCACTTCATCGAGCGACCGCGGTGGGCCTGACACGGAGAATGCGTTGGGGTCGACCGCGGCCGGCGCGCCGCCTCCCTTGGCGAGCGACTGCAGCTCGAGCACGGGCCCGCCTTCGAGCACGAGCGCTCGCTCCAGCACGTTGCGCAGCTCCCGGACATTGCCGGGGAACGGATAGCTGAGCAGGCGCTCCTCCGCGGCGGGAGAGAAGGGGACCGGGCGCCGGCCGAGCTCCGAGGAGAGCTCCTGCACGAGCGTCCGTGCGAGCGGCAGCACGTCCTCGCGACGCTCGCGCAAGGGGGGCACGTCCACCCGGAACACGCTCAGCCGGAAGAGGAGGTCCTCGCGAAAGCGCCCGGCGGCGACCTCCGCTTCGAGGTTCTTGTTGGTGGCCGCCACGATGCGCGCGGTGCTCGTGAGCTCCGTCGTCCCACCCAGTCGCCGGAAGGCCCCCTTGTCGAGAAACGTGAGCAGCTTCGCCTGGAGCGCGAGCGGCAGCTCACCCACCTCGTCGAGAAAGAGGAGCCCATCGCTTGCGAGCTCCACGAGCCCGCGCCTCGCTGTCTTCGCATCCGTGAAGGCGCCGCGCTCGTGCCCGAAGAGCTCGCTCTCCATCATCGTGTCCGGAAGCGCGGCGCAGTTGATCTGCACGAAGGCGCCCTGCTTCTGGCGCAAGGCGTAGAGGTGGCGGGCGAGCACCGCCTTCCCGGTCCCGGTCTCCCCGAGCAGCAGGACGGGGCTTCGCGGAGTGGTGGCGATCCGCTCCAGCATCTGGAGGGTTCGCTGCATCGCTGGCGAGCGGGGCTCCGCCATCCGATGCCGTCCTTCGAGGACGCTCTCCGCCTGGCGCAGCCGTTCCTGGAGCTGGAGGTCGCTTGCCGCGCGGCGTGCGCGCAACACCAGGTCGTCAATCTCGACCGGCTTGCTCAGGTAGTCGCGAGCACCCGCGCGGATGGCTTCGACGGCGCTCTCGATATCTCCGTGCGCGGTCACCATCAGCACGACGGTCCCCGGAAGCTGGGCCCGCAGCTCGGGCAGGAAGACGAGCCCATCTCCGTCCGGCAGCCTCCGGTCCAGCAGCACGAGGTCCGGCGCCTCGGCGGCGAGCGCGGCGCGGGTCTCATGCAGCGAGCGCGCGACCCGGACGCGAAAGCCCTCCTGGCTCAGCATGGACGCCGCGAGCGAGGAGAAGGTCCTGTCGTCATCGACGAGCAGCAGGGAGGTGCTCATGAGGCCATTTTCTCAAGCGGAAGGCGAACCGTGAAGCGGCTGCCCCCGGGCACGCGTGTATAGGAGACGCTTCCGCCATCATGCGCGCGGATGGCCGTGCGCACCATCGGAAGCCCGAGCCCGATCCCCCTCGAACGGCCCACCGCGAATGGCTCCCAGAGCCTGGGCTCGAAGGCCGGGGGCACTCCTCCCGCGTTGTCCTCCACGACGAGCACCACCTCTGTGTCTTCGCGAAGGAGCCGGACTTCGACGCGAGGCGTCGGCTGCTGGCCTGTGTCATGGGCCACGGCCCCGGCTTCGACGGCGTTGCGGATGAGATTGTCGACAGCGGAGACCAGCAGCGTCGGGTCCCCCTTCACGAAGAGCCCCTCCTGCAGTGTGGTCTCGATGGTGACATCCGCTGCTTCCGGCAGGAGCCTCACGGCTTGAAGCGCGTCCTGGACGAGCAGGTACATCTCACAGCTGCGCCGCTGCGTGGACTGGGGGGAGGCGAAGCTCAGCAAGGAGCGGGCGAGGTGGCCGAGCCGGTCCGCCTGGGAACGCAGCGCCTGGACAGGCAACGTCGTTTCCCCTCCTTTCGCGCGAATCATGCTGAGCGCGGCCTGCATGCTGTTGAGCGCGTTCTTCACCTCGTGGGCGATGAGCGAGGAGGCGGTGCCGAGCGCCGCCATCGTCTCCTGGCGCCGCAATTGTTCTTCGGCGGCCATCAGCGAACGGTAGGAGCGGCGCAGGAGCACCGTGAAGAGGAGGAGCACTCCGCCGAGCAGCGCGGTGTGAAAGCCGAGCTGGCCCAGGTAGCGGCGCTTGAGCAGCGCACGGTCCCGCGCCTCGTCCTCGAGCACGGCGAGCAGCATCTCGGTTCCGGGGACGAGCGCCGCCGCGCCGAGCAGCCGCGTGCCTCCGAGCGTGATGGCCCCGGGAGTCTCCACCAGCGGGCGAAGGTGTGCGGCGAGCTCCGGCTGGCGCAGGAGTGGCGGGGGCGTTGCCGGCAGGAGGAGCCGGCCGCGCTCGCCGAGCAGGGCGACCATGGACTCGTTCGTCCCGCGATGGACCGGGAGCAGCTCGCTCGCCGTCGCGAGCTCGCCCACGAGGAGGCCCACGACGCGGTCGTCGCGGACGATGGGGACCGCGACCGCGATGAGGCCTCCGCCTTCCTCGTCCAGCAGTCCGACCGACGCGGCCCGCTTCTCCACCATCCGCCGGAACCACGGGCGCGAGGTGAGCGGCGTGCGCCCGAGCGGCATGTTCAACGGGTCGCTCCAGATGCGCTGGCCGTTCGCTGACACCAGCGCGACTCCGGCCGAGAAGAGCGACGTGTGGCCGAAGGCGTTCTCGAGCAGCGCCACCTCGGGGCCTGCTGCTCCGTCCTCGGGTCTGAGCGACGGGTGCTCCGCCAGCCGTTGCAGCTCCGAGCGCAGCAGTCCGAGATGCGCGCCCAGTGCCTGGGCCTGGAGGCCCGCGCGGTCCGACAGGTGAACGAGGAGTTCGCCCTCCGCCGCCTTCACGTCCGCCTGGTAGGTCACGAAGGGACTGACGAAGGCGGCGCACCAGAGGAGCATCAGGCCGACCACGGCGGACCGGCCCGCTTTTCTCTGCGTGCGAAGAAGCTCGCCCGGTGGGGGTACGAGAGAGGTCAGGGAGGGATGGGCCGGGGGCGGCGACATGGGCCCATCATCAACACATTTCGACCGGCTCTGCGTGGCCGCGGTGAAGGCCTCTGCTCTAGACGCCCAGGGCGACGAGTAGCTCGTCCAGCTGCTCGAACGTCTCGACCATCCCACAGGTGCTCCCGGAGGCGATGGCACCGTCGAGAGCTTCCTTCGAGGGATGGAGGTCGTGCACGACGACCCGCGTCTTGCCGCCTTCCTCTTCGAAGGTCACCGTGGTGACGGCCCCCTCAGCACTTTCCTCATTCGTCCAGGCGAGGCGCGCGTGCGGCGTCACTTCGATGTACTTACCGAAGAACGCCATCGGCTGCTCCGAGGCAGGGTGGCCGAACACGAAACGGTACGTGCCCCCGACACGAACATCGGCCTCGCAGGAAATGAAGGAAATCCCAAACGACTTCGGTGCCCACCACCGCTTGAGCAGCTCGGGCTGGGTCCACGCCTCGAAAATGATGCGCGCCGGGCCGTTGACGGTTCGCGTGACGACGAACTCGCGCTCGGATTTCCGTTCCGTCGTGGTGACGTTCTTCACGGGTTCACTCTCTGTTCTTGCGTCCATGGACCTTCTCCTGTTGTTTCAGTGAAGCATGAGGCCCAGATCTAGTAGGAGTTGTAAGACTCCGAGCGCACCCAGAAGGTGGCGCTGTAGTTGACCGGCTCGGCCGCGAAATGGGTGACCGCGTACCAGGGCCAGCGTGCCGTGTTCGGGTTCGCGAGCGCGATGCCGCTGCTGGACACCGCGCCGAGCTGCACGAACGTGACCGGATCCTCCAGCGACGCGGACGCGCTGCACGTCGTGCCCACGCACGACACGTAGATGCCAATGCGCAGCTTCCACACGCCGTTCAGCGCCGCTTTGTCGAACGACACGCAGTGCAGGATGTCCGACCCGTAGATGTCATTCCAGGCGAACCGCTCGATGGCGAACTCCACCTTCGAGTCCGACGGGTCCGCGGGGCAGCTCGGGTGCGACGCGGTGTCGATGCGCCCCAGCGCGATGCCGATGCCACCGTTCGGTGCGTTGGTGCCGAACGCGCCGCTGGAGGTGAAGGGTTGGCCGTTCGCGAAGCCGCTGATGGCGATGTGCTCGCTGCTGGACTGCAGCAATTGCGTCGCCGCGACATCCACTTCGATGTACTGCGAATCACCCACCGCGCCCGCCGGCTTCATGGCCGCTGCACCCAGGCGCGACGCGCCACAGAGTCCCGGTGCGCAGGGTGGGGTGAGGGAGAAGCTCGTTTGCGCGGACGCGGACGCGCCCCAGGACATCACCGCCACGACGAGTCCCCGAATCAATGACATGCGCATGGACGTTTCTCCGGTGAGCTGGCCCCGGGATGGGGGGCATGACTCCGGGATAGCACGGGCTCCAGGCTCAATTCCTCCCTACGCATCGCCACCGTAGGTTTCCCGCGACAAGGCAATGCGAGTACGCTCTTTCGAAGCAGCGATTCCCCACCGTTGTCATGACTCCCTGAACGAGGAGCGTAAAGCCATGAGAACCCAATTGAAGAAATCCGCTCTGCTGTCCTTGTTGTCCGGGCTGCTGGTGGTGGCCTGTGGCGACGTCCGCGACTCGAGCCCCACGACTGGGGATTCGCCCGTGGGCACCTCCGAGGCCGCGGTGTGCTCCGACGGGAGCTGTACGTGTATCGCGCCGGATTGCGACGCCCTGAACTTCACGAACTGCGGGAATGGCGGCGGCACGACGGCGTGCTCCTGGTTCGACGGAAGCACTTGCAGGACCGCCACCTGCAGCTGTTCGAACAGGCGATGGGTCTGCCCTTGAGGTGACCGCGCCCCTCAGCCAGGACCCGCCAGGCGCGACAGCTCACGCCACTTCAGCATCGAGCGGCGGAAGTGTTCCTCCGGTGGGTCCTCGATGCCGAAGGTGTGGAGCATCACGGGGCCGTCGTAGCCGGCCCGGCGCAAGGGGAGCAGGTATTCGGTCCCCACGTCGAGGCTGCCCCGGTCCAGCGGTTGGATGACGTCGGACCAGGTGGAGGCGTTCGGGTCGAACTCGCGCGCGGCGCCGTGGATGCTCACGAGGGCGAGCTGGGGGGCGGCGGTGGTGATGATCTCCGCCAGCCGGTCCCGGTTGCCCGCCCTGAGCTCGTGGCAGAGGTGGAGCGAGGTCTTCAATCGGGGACGGTCGACCGCGGCCATCAGCGCGAGTGACTCCTCGACGTTCTCGATGGCCTCGCCGTCGTGCGGATAGAGGACGACGTCCACGCCGTGCGCGGTGGCCAGGTCCACCACGTCACGAACCGAGGCGACCATGGCCGCCTTCGCGTCAGGAGGACCGTTCAGGATGAGCCACAGCGCGGTCCGCCTGGGCGCGAGCGCCGCCAGAATCCCGTTCAGCTCCTCGCGGTCCCAGGCCGTGTCGAAGGGCAGGCCGAAGAGGACGGCCGGAAGATGCACCCGCCCCGCCTCCACCGCGGGCTGGCGGGCATAGCTGTCAAAGGCCTCACGGCCCGGCCAGAACAGCGTCACCCCGGAGTATCCGAGCGAGTCGAGCAGCTCCACCTGCGCGGCGACCGGCCGCGACTCCAGCGTGAAATTGAACGCACCGAGCGGAGCCTCGGGGGGGCCCAAGCGCCGTGGCTCGGCGCAGCCTACGAAGGCCAGGAGCAGCAGGAAAGCAGTCGTCCGCATCGTCACGGGATTGAACTTCGAGGGAAGGGGGACAATCCAGGTCTGCATTTGCGCTTCAGCGCCAGTGATACAGGAAAGACGCTCCGGGAACGAAGGCGGGGGTGTCCTGGTGCTGCAATTGCGTTCCGGCGAGGATCCCCAGGTCCACGGACCACCGCGGCCCCATGAACCGCGCGCCCGCCGTCGCGAAGGCGAACGCGTCGGACATGGCGGGCACCGGTGAGATGGCGACTTCCCCCGCGAAGCCCCAGTGCTCGCTGACTCGCAGGAAGCCTCCCAACATGGGCAGCACCATCAAGCCCCCGTTGTCATCCCGGGCCCAGACGTAGATGGGCTGGACCGTGAAGGAGAGGTTCGCGTCGGCCGTCCCGTAGGTGAGGGTGCCGTAGGCGGCGGCGGCGTTGTGAAGCCCCTGCGAGCCAGGGAAGTCGCTGTCATAGGTGCCGCCCTGCATGCCGAACGCCAGATGCAGCTTCTCGGTCAGCGGCGTGGACACCTTGATGCCCCCCATGAGGCTGAAGGCTGTGTCGCCATACACCAGCTGGAACGGGGTCGCCGTGGCCAGGTGCACGGACACGCGCTCGCTCAGGCCCACCTGCGCGACGGTGGCGAAGAACGCCTGCTGTCCGACGAAGCCCTCTCCCGCATGCAGCGGCAGCGCCGTTGAGCCGAGCAGTCCGCGCGTGCGGGTGGGGTTCTCGAACCAGCCTTCGGCGGACGCAGCGCCAGGGACGGCCAACGACAACAGGAGCAAGCAGATGAATCGTGGTGCCATGATTTCCCCCTTGGCTCAACGCCAGTGAAACAGGAACGAAGCCCCGGGGAGCACGGAGGGTTTGTCCGTGTCCTTCCATTGCTGCTCGGCGAGGAGCCCCAGGTCCAGGGACCACTGGCGCCCCATGTACCGCGCGCCCGCCGTCGCGAAGCCGAACGTGCCGCTGATGCCAGCGACCGGTGAGAGCGCGACCTCCCCGGCGAGACCCCATCGCTCTCCCAGCCGGACGAAGCCGCCCAGCATGGGCAGGACCATCAGGCTTCCGGAGTGGTAGGTCCCCCAGGCGAAGAAGGGCCGGACCGTGAGCGACACGTGTGCGTCCGCGGTCCCATAGGTGAGGATGCCGTAGACCGAGACGGCGTTGAGCGTGTCCAACAGATAGAGGCCGGTGTCGAAGCTGCCGCCCTGGACGCCGAACGCCAGATGCAGCCGCTCTGTCAGCGGGCTCGAAACCTTGATGCCTCCCAGGAGGCTGAAGGGGACGTCGTCGAAGGCACGGCCCATCGAATAGACGAAGCCGGCCGATGCCACGCTCACCGACACGCGTTCGCTCAAGCCCACTTCCGCGACGGTGAAGAGGAGCGCCTGTTGTCCGACGAAGCCCTCTCCCGCATGCAGCGGCAGCGCCGTTGAACCGAGCAGTCCGCGCGTGCGGGTGGGGTTCTCGAACCAACCCCGGGCCGATGCCGGAGCCAGCTCCTCGGCGCTGACGGAGGCGCCAGGGAGGGCCAACGACAAGATGAGCAGGCAGATGCGATGTGGCGTCATGGGTCCCCCGTCGTGGTGGCGGCCCCATACGCAACCACCATGCCAGGGAGGCCCTGCTCAGGAGTCGGGGAGCCGGTGCTCCACCGCGGTCAGCGGAGTGCTGACATGCGAGTCATGCCGCCACGGATTCCCAGCACGTGGCCGTGCTGACCCGGGCAGAGGCTCTTCCCAGCGCTTTGCGTCTCCGGCGAATCAAGGGACGTAGGCGATGCAATCAATCTCCACGCGCAGGCCCGCGTCCGGAAGCGCGGAGACCTGCACGGTGGTTCGCGCGGGCCGGTGACCGGCGAAGACGCGCTCGTAGACGGCGTTCATCCGGGCGAACTCCTGCATGTCCACCAGGAAGACGCCGCAGCGCAGGACGTGCTGGAGGCTGGAGCCGCCGGCCACGAGGATGCGCTCCAGGTTGCGCAGCACCTGCTCCGTCTGCGCTTCGATTCCGTCGGCCTGCACGCCGGTGGAAGGGTCCCTGGCCGCCTGGCCGGAGATGAAGAGAAGCCGGTCCAACTGCATGCCGGGAGAGTACGGGCCCGCGGGCTTGGGCAGTCCAGGCGCGAGGATGGGCTGATGCTTCGCTGACGTCATGGGTGTGTCTCCTGTGTCCGACAGGGGCGCCTGCCGGGTCTGCTGACGCAGCCCGTTCTCCCGGTGCGGATTCCCACACCGGGCGGCGATTCCCGGCAGGACAATGGCACGCCTAAGCCAACCGGAGTAATTCCGTTCAGGGGTACGCTGCGTTGGTAATGAGCAGCGTGCGCCGGAAGAGGCCCCAGCAGGGCGTGCGGCTAACTGCCGGGCAGCGGCGCCTCCTGACAGGGCTGCTC
>NZ_RAWR01000012.1:0-76363 GCF_003986945.1 Corallococcus sp. AB018
CCCTTGAGTTGGCCTCAGCCACCGGGCCCTCGCCCCCACCGCCGCCTCCACCGCCCATCACGCGCGCGACGGGAATCACGGTGACCTCCCCCTGCTGGATGGGTTGGCCGAAGACGCTGCGCGCGGAGATGCTGTCGCGGGTCCGGTCGATGAGGTCGATGACGTCCATGGCGGATTCCCCTTCGAATGCTCCCGCCAGAGATAGGCACGGTGGGAGCGCGCGCCATCACACCAAGGCACCAGTCCGGGGCCCGGCTCGCCGCTGAGACGCGCCCCCATGCGCGTCGAGCATCACGACAGCGTCGACTCCGTCGAGGAGGAGCAGGTCACGGGCAAACAACCCGCGTATTTCCTCCCAGGCGCCAGCCCTTCGCCCGCTCCTGTTCTCGCCAGAGCGCGGCGTAGACGCCATCCCGGGCGAGCAACTCGTCTTGCGTGCCTGACTCCGCGACGCGCCCCTTGTCGAGCACGACAATCCGGTGCGCGCGTCGCACGGTCCGCAGTCGGTGCGCGATCACCACGACGGTCTTCGTCTTGACCAGCGCGTCGATCGCGCGCTGAAGCTCCGCTTCGGCGGACGCGTCGACGGAAGCCGTCGCCTCGTCGAGGAGCACGATGGTCGCGTCCTTGAGGATGGCGCGTGCGATGGAAAGACGCTGGCGCTCTCCGCCCGAGAGCGATCCGCCTCCTTCGCCAAGCACAGTGTCGTAGCCGTTCGGCAATGCCGCGACGAAGTCATGCGACCTCCTCGCGTGAAGCCTCAGGGCGCCCAATACAGAGGTTCTCCAGGACAGTCTCCGAGCAGAGGACGACATCCGAGAACACCATCGTGGGCACGCGGCCCCGCTCCTGTAGTACGCGTTGCTCGAGCGGCTAGATCCCCACGCCGGCAAGCGCCATCACTGCGTGTGGCGCCTCAAAACACCAGCACGAGATGTATCCTGTTGCAGTAAGCAACCCCTCTGACGCCCCTGCCCCTCTTTCTTGTCAACCCTAGCCCGTGTCCTGTTGAAGCATGGAAAGGACCTGTCCTTGCCGAGTTCCTTCCCAGACTCGCACCTCGCGGATCCCGACGACAATGAAAAGCAGCGAGTTTCCATCAAAACGATCCATGCGTAGGCGACGCCGCCAATCAGCGATATCTATAGAAGAAGGGTTCGGGATGGGCTCTGGGTGGGTGTGCCATTCGCCCAGGTACTGACAGGTACCCCGTGAGACGGCCCATCGTGCGTTGATCACCTGCTGATGGCGCGAGCGGCTCCGACGGAAGGAGAAGGGCAAGCGCCAGTCTCCTGTCATGGGAATTGTCACCTCATCGACGACTACGTCTCGACATCCCATGATGTAGCGGCCCAGCAGTACTCCGCCCGCTTCGCGGTGCCAGAGGCGAGTCTGCCGGAATGAATTCATCTGCGACAGCGCCACCGGACTGAGCTTCACGCAAGTTCCGTCCATGCGGCAGAACACAAGTCCCACACTGCGCGTCATTTGGCGCATGCCGCGCAGTTGTGCCTGAAATAAGTGCCCAAATCCTCGCTGCTCCCGTCCTCAAGGGCATTGAAGCGTGGAGTAACATCGAAGCCTGCTTGCACGAATGCCCTAGGATCTCCCTTCCATGAGATGAGCGAAGCAGTCTCAATCTCACCCCGCAGTACGCGCAACGCGAGGCGTCCAGCTGCTTCGGCCGTGCGTTGGGCATCGAGATCCGCGAAGGGAAGATGCGCGCTACCGCATCCGAGCATGTCCTTCGTGTAGATTTCTCCCGGGGTCGCGAAGCCAGCTCGATTCTCCAGGGGATCGTCGAGATGAGGGCGGTGGTAGAGACACTCGAGACAGCCTCGAGCGTGGGCACCCTCTCGGTGGACGTGGGTCACGAGGGCGTGCCCTCCAAGTCCTAGAGGCTCTAACCACGTGAAGACCGCGGGAGGATGTGTGGCGGATGACCAGAGCCATTCATTCAGGTGCAGTTCGATTGTGGGCTCGCCCAATGCTGAAATGATGAGATCCTGGTCACGCATCACATCAGGCTTCTCTACAAGGAACTTCTCGATTCGCGTCTGATAGGAAGACACCTTCACATAGGGGATAAGGCGCTCAAGTTCCTGCTTCAATCCTTCCACCTTTGGCTCGCGATCCCTGGCCATCCCGCACACGTGCCGATATGCGTTCTCCATGCCGAACCGGTCCGGATCGACCAGCGATATATGGCCAACGCCCGCTCGCGCGAGGAGCAAGGCCAGGTATCCACCCACGGCACCACATCCTGCGATAAGGACACGTCGTTCGTGGAGCGTCGTACTGGCTCCTCCCCTGGGTGCGAGAAAAGCGCGGTCTCGTCGCAGGAGCTCGACTGGGCGAACCCGCCCACGAGCTCGTTCATCCCTGAGTGGGTGGCCTCCCTGAATTGCTTCGATATTGACACCCAGGAGGGCGCGTTCGCCCTGTGTTCGGCGCACCCCTAGCACCACGAACTCTTCGCTCTTATCGAGTCGTTCCAACAGTTTTGCCAGAGTGCGACGATCCTGCTCGGGCAGCATGCCCACGTACTTCCGGAGCCCTTCGAAGGTCGCCAACTCCCTCGGGTGGAATGCTGGATTGGCAGCGGCAGGATCGACGGGAACATAGATGGCATTGCGATGGGTCACATGGTCAATGCTTCTCCGTGCCAGCGACTGTTCAAAGACCGAAGGACTGTCAGCAACGGCGGCCAGTGCGCCCTTGTAGAAGAGCGCAGTGGTTTCATGTGGATGTTCACCCGCGTCGACGACACAGTTGATGTGACTGACCGCCAGATGATGCCAGTAGGCGACGGCTTCTTGCGCGAACTCCTCGGCAAGCATCCCTGCGTCCCTGCCAGCGAGGAGTGAACTGAGTAGCTTCCTGACTCGTTCCAGGGACTCTTTGATGATGTGCCAGGAGTCACGGCGGTCGAGCAGGATGCTGGCCTCCGATTCATAGCAAAGCTTTCCATCGTCGGAGACATGTGGGAGTTCGACTGGAGGATGAACGCTCTCGATCGCGATCTCTGGCAGACATAGCGGAAACGATCGCGGCAGCCCCACACGCAGTTCGATCGCATGCCCCTCAATGGTCATGCACCCGATCACTGCGCTCTCCACGTCTCGCGCCTTTCTCCACGTCAATGCCTGCGTGGGCGGCAGGACCCGAGTCCCCTCAAGCAGCGCGGTGCTGGCAACGCACTTGAGGAGACTCATGGAATCCTGAATCGGTGGGGCGTCGGAAGAGCGCATCATCTGGCTCAAGCCGAAGTTCCTCCAGTGGAAATAGCGCGGCCTCGGGGCTGTCCGGTCTCATCCTTGTCAGGCACAGGGAACTCCTCACCGAACTCCTTTCGCATGAGCTTACAAGCGTCGACGGGATCCGCTTCCTTCGCGACCTCGTCGAGCCGGTCCCTCAGTTGGATCAGGCGTTCTCGGAAGGTCGTCATCTGGCCATCGGTCATGCGCGTGAAGATGTCTTTCCCAGGGGCAACCGGGATATTGACCGAAAGCCGGTAGAGCGCAGCACCATCCTCATTTGAGCCAACAGTGTGGAATTTATTGATCAGCAGCGCGACGAAGGACCGCATGGCTCCGAGGTCATCGAAGGTGGTCTTCTTGGAGAACTCGTCGCGAGTGAGGAGGGGCGAGAACCACATGCCCGCAGCGACCGTGAGGCCGATACCCGAAGGAGCATTGTTCCCGTCTTTCTTGAACTTCTCCGTCTTCCACCGCTTGAGTGCGCGGACCACTCTCAAGAACTGCTGCTCCTCTTCAGCCACCGGGAAGCGGTTCTCGATCCATGTGCCAAGTCCGATGGGGTCGGATTCTTCCCACGAGCGATCCTTTTCCGCGGCATTGCGCTTGCCCTTCGCCAGGAAGAGCTTCCGGCCCGGGCTCTCAGGGTTGTCATAGGTGTAGACGGCGAGATCTACATGGTAGGCCTGCTCACCGTTGAGCTTGTAATACACGGTGACGCAGGAACGGCGGATGTCTGTTCCGATCTCGGTATGCCCCTCCAGAGCATCCGCAACCGTGATCTTCAGGGTCACCGGATTCGGGTATTTTGTGCTGGCGCAGTTGAAGCGGACACCCACGTCAATGTCATAGTCACCATCCGCGGGCTGGATGCCTGTGCCCATCTGATAGCTGCCCTGATTGAACGTGTCGAAGGAGGGAATTTCCTTCCCTTCCTTTCGCAGTGCCGCGAACTTCTCGCGGAGCCGGTTCAGGATGGCGTCACGCTTCTCGCGGAGCATCTTGTTCTCATCGAACCGCTTGAGCCGGATGTTGCTGTCGAACTGCTCGATCTGCGTTTGGATCTTGGCCATGCTCACCACTCCTTGTTGAATTGAAACACCGGCACATGAACTGCTGGCTCAACCAGAAGCCACGCAACTGGGCACGCAATGCCAGCCGCCACCGCGCATGCATTCGCCCAACCCCGTCTCTTCTCGCTACTTGAAAACCCTGACAGACCGCTTGCCCTTGAATGCTGCCAGCAAACTGAGCCGCCACTTGTAGCGGGGGCACTCAGAGGGAAAGCCGTAGTTATAGACGAAGCATTCCGGCAACCAGCTCGCCGTGAGTATGTCTCCCAGGTAGAAAGCCAAGCTCACGGGAACGGCGGCGAAAATGTGAACGCTCTCTGGGCGGCGCTCCGGGTCTTGATTGGAGGTAACGTGCTTGTTGATCGTCTCGCGGATCAAACGCACATACGCCTTGAGCTGATCTTCACGCCGCACGCTGTTCTGTCCGGGATTCACAAGCGAGAAGTGCAGGTCCATCATTACGTCCGAGTCAGGAAGCACCTGGCGACAGTCATCCAGGTTGGCAAGCGCGGATACGGAGACCCGAATCCGGGCGGCCTTGCCCTTCCCGTCCTTCTGAACATCGCAGTTCAGGGGTGGCGTCAGGGTGTCCGATTCAGAATCCCACTGGAACCGACCTGAGACGCATTCGAAGACGTGCACCCTTCGGTTCCTGGCCAGACGGCCTGCTAGCACTGCCAACGGTACGAACGGGAAGCCGTAATAACCGATATCGGCATCCTGCTCCTCGAAGGTGCGCCGGAGGATGCCATCTCGCGCGGCCAAGCGCTTCACTTCGGCCTCCAGATTCTTCCAGCTGCGCTGTTCCAGCCCTGGCGTCTGGTCGATGTGGACGACACGAGGCTGTCGACCTGCGAAGAACGTGGGGTCATCCGCTTGCCCCGGTTGCTCGGTAGCCTTCTTGTAGGCTTCGTGACGAATGAGGATGAGCGGTAGTTGGGATTGCGCCGGTGAGAACTGCGGGGCGGTGGATGGAGCGGGCTGAACCTGAGTCTCTCCACTGCCATCATCCGTCCGAGCCAGAGAACTCGGCGTGGCGGGCTGGAACAATACTCCCGCAAGCCCGCCGCGCATGTACAAGGCCGGAGTACACCATTCGAATGAGTCTCGAGTCTTCGACCGTATGGCCGCCCTGCCTTCGGTGACCGCGTAATCGATTGACTCTCCTTTTGCTAGGCATGCGTAGAACTCTTCGGCAAATGCCAGCGCCGCCAAATCTGAAATCGCGAATTGCATGGCAATGACCGCGGCGACTCCCTCGGAAACAAGCGCTCCAGCGACACTCCCGTGGCCAGTGACGGACACCGTTCCCCGTGCCGACTGGCATGCGTTGAGGACCACCAACCCCGGGGGGGAAGCGCTTCTGAAGAGTTCCGCAACGTCATGCGCTCGCAGAGGTTCGGGGCTACCTTTCTCATCCCGCAGGTAGACCCATCCGGCCCCTGTGCGCTCGTCTACATTGCCGTGCCCCATGAAATGAATGATTTGAGGGTTGAAATCGCGAAGCTTGCGCCGCAAACCCTTTCGAGTTGGCATGTCCATGGAGTCGAACTCGACATGGGTGTTGTCCGACAGGGCGTCAATGATGCTGTCCTTCTCCGGCGCTAACTGGAGACCTCCTTGCCTCCGTGCTCCAGCGCGAATCAAAAGCACCCGCTCAGGTTGAGCGAGCGGTCGTGGCTGTGCCGGCTGCCTCACATCCAATGCACGGACGATTGAGAGGCGAGGATCCAATGCAGCGTGGCAGGTCTGGGATCCGGAAGGGAGCCACAAAACCTCCCAGGGAAGCTCAGCGAGCCATATGAGCTCGCGATCGTACGGATCGAAGTGCAGAACGAGACGCAGCCGCTGTTGTTGAGCGTGGGGCGAGTAAAGCGCGCTGCCAAGCGCGAGCGTCAGAACCTCGCGCACTTGCTCTGGTGGACAGACTGCTTCGTACAACTCTTTACCGAGCCTTTTTATCCCGTCATCGATTTCGGCATCAGATGACCTCGACTTCTGCAATGAGGCCTGAATCTGGAGTCGCAGTTCCATCAAGCGGGACAGAGGAAAGCTCGGCGAAGTGGGCGCGCTAGCGCTGCCAACGGAACTGGAGTCCGCGGCAACCCGGTATGACTCCGCTCCGCTCCTCGTGAAGCGCAGGTGAACCTCTTTATAATCGTTCATGGAGAGCCGTGAGGAACTGGCTTCAGAACTCGAAACCGAGTGGCGGCTTGAGCTCTCGCGGGTGCGTGCCTGAAGAATCCGCGACGAATCTTGAGCACGAACACAGCCGAACGCCACCTGAATGATGTTTACGCAGAAGCGTAAACAACTTTTTGCAATATCCTTCGAGACAGCGTTTCCTTCGTTGCTTATTAGAGCGTCATGACCGGACTTGGCTCCAAGATCATCGCTGAGACGAACGCGCTCGCAGCGGAGTACAGGCGGAGGTTCAGCGATAATCCAGAGGGCGAGTTGAGAGCCTGGCTTGAGGTCGCGGCGCGAAGAGAGGCGCTCGTGTACCATGTTTACAGCGAGGCTCGACGCCGTGAGCGCCTGCCCAACCCGGAGAGCGGGGCGGAGATTGCGGCATGGGATACGTTGACGGAAATCTGGCAACAGGAAGCAAAGCACAAGGAACTGACACGTGCGCGCCTCGCTTCGGGACTGATGAGCATTGGGGGCAGCTCGTTGTCGCCTGCGTGGATCCAGCTCATGGGCGATATCGAGGGACGAATGCTGAGCAGCCTCACGTCATCGCGCCCAGGCCTGGGCCAGGCCTTGGCCCAGCTCTTTCTCATGGCCGGCGCTGCCATTGCTCCGGGAGCCGTACCGGGCTTCGCAGGGGAGCTCGGCAGGATGGATGCGCGCGCATTCTTCGCGCTCGCGGAGACGTTGGAGTCGACCGCCAAGCAGGCCTACTGGCGGATGGGCAAGTTGCTGCAGACGGTTCTTGCGAATCGTGACCAGCCATCCGTGCAGCTCCGGGGGCTTCAGCGCGAGTTACAGCTCACGTTCGAAGACGAGGACTTCCACGAGAGGGCCTTCCGTTGGATGACTACTTGGATGGATGCCGCCGGACGGTTCAAGCCTGGGTTGAGCGCGGAGGAGTGCGTCCATCAGATAATTGATCTCCTCCCGCAGCCACCGGAGCCAATCCGGGGGACCGAACCTCGTGAGGGTGCGCTCTATGTGGTGACGGATGGCGGGGTCGGGGCACTCGCCAAGCGGTACGGCATTGAGCTCGTGGTGATTCCGGAGGAGTAGTTCATGTTCAACGCGAGCAATGAGTGGCTGGATCAAATGCGGAGCATTGGTGACCCTATCGTTGACGGGTTGGTCGCCGAGCATGTTGCAACGAGAGGCCAGGAATCGTTGGATCGCTTGCTGGGAACGTTGTTTCAGACCCAGCGACTACCCGAGACCGATCCATTGGTAGGTCGATACCTGACCGAGATGCCCCGTCTCGACCTCATCGAGCGGGAGGCCATCGCGAGAGGGCAACAGCTCTTCGGCCTCTATGGACCGGAGGTGCTTCTGATTCTGGGCTCCTATTCTCTACCCCTGGCCTACGCCGCGGGTCACGGAGTCCAGGTGGTCTATCGTTCACGCCGGCTAAAAGACGATCCCATCCGCCGTCTCTGTGACACGGCGCAGATGGTCGTGAACGTCATGCAGCGCGGTGAACTGGAGGAGGGAGGACTGGGATGGTGCGCAACTCGAAAGGTCCGATTGATTCATGCGCTCGTGCGCCGACGGGTCCAGTTGGACGCCGCAAACCCTTGGCGCACGGAATGGGGCGTGCCAATCAATCAGGAGGATCAAGCTGGAACGCTGCTGACCTTCTCCATTGCTACCCTGCACGGTCTCCGAAGAATGGGGGCGAAGGTGACGTCGGAGGAAGCTGACGCGTACATCTTCGCGTGGTCCACGGTGGGGCGTCTCCTTGGCGTAGACCCCTCACTTCTGCCTTCGACGGAGGAGGAGGCGACCCTCCTGGCGATGCGGATAGGAACGCGCCAGGTTCGCCCCACGCCGGAAGGCCGTCAACTGACGCAGCAGCTGCTGAGTTCGGTGCAGACGCTTTTGCCTGTCCCGGGTTATGCCACGAGCCTTACGCAATTCTTCCTTCAGGACACTGTCTTTGGAAAGGATGTGGCCGCGGCGCTGGCTCTCCCGAAGGCGAACTGGACGCGTTTGCTTGTAATGGCCAGGGCAGCCCAGAAGAGGATGATTCTGAGCTGGCTGGACTGGGTTCCGGGGGCGCGGAGGCGTCGCAGCTGGGTGGCCAGACAATTCGCCCAGCGCATGATTCTCCACCAACGTCCGGATGGAAATACGCCCTTCCATGTGCCACGAGACTTCAGGAGGCGTTGGGGCTTGCACGCGGCCAGATAGCGTCATTGCCTCAATCGGCTTTGGCACGAACAGTGCCACGGCAGACTTCCAGCAACTCCTTCCGGCTGCGAACACCCAGCTTCTCCTTCGCCCGCCCTAACAGCACGCGCACCGTCGAGGGAGCAATCCCCAGTTCATAGGCAATCAGCTTGTCATGGTGCCCAAGCTGGGCGTACCCGACGATCTCCTTCTCACGCTTGGTCAACAGCGCTGGGCCAGGAGCGGTAGGCTCATTCTCGCGAGCGACGATGTAGCGCTGGCCGTCTTGTTCGATCTGGTCAACCAGCGACCAACGCCCGGCAATGAGCGCCTTCCTGATGGCCAGGGATTTTTCCGGATCCTTTGTCCGGAGGGGTCCTCTCGACTTCTCAAGCATCAGAACTGCATGCTTCAGAAGGTCGCGAGCATGCTCACTTCGTGCCGCCCCTGTCGCGTCATGGAGCTTGCCGCTGGGGTCGAAGACAGCTTCGGGCTCCGCGCCGGCCCGTCCCGACGGGAGCCCCTTCAGCGCGTGCCGCAAGCGAACTGCGGTGGAGAGGTGAGCTGCGATTCGCCCCCATTGTTGCACCTGAGCCGTTGTCGCTCGCGTGAGCCGCGTCCGGCCCGCATGAAATCCAAGGCCCCGTCCGGACGGCTCAGCGGCAGTGATCCAGAAGGAGTCGTACATTCCGAATTTCTGGGCGAACCGCTTCATGTGCGGTTCCTCCAGGAATCCCCGCCGCATTCCCATCATCTGGCTGCCGGTGATGCATGGCCCCATGCGGAAGGGCCGTTGGCGAATTTCGGGATCCATGGTCTGGAAGATGGTTGGGTAGATCTCGGCGAGCCTGTCCGGAATTCCCAAGTGGTACCGCTGCACCACCTCCGGCGGTCCATTGCCAGGGCGGTAGTACTCGAAAGCGGCCACTCCGAAACCGTCGTCGAGGTGTGGGAGCACCGCCTCCGCAAGTCCCTCCACCCACGTGGCGTCCCCCAGATCCACGCGATAGGCGGCTTCTACGATGCTCAATAGGTCAGCTTTGGCCATGCAACTGTCCCCTGGCGACACTCAAGCATGCTGAGTGTCACTCCCTTCGGAGGAAAGGTCGACTCCGACGCCTAACGTTAGGTCAACGCTGCCGAGACTCAGTAGCGGTCGTTGATCATCGTGACGTCAGGACGAGATGGGGGCATGGAGATTTATCGATTTCTTTCGGGCAGGCCTCGATTGAGCGTGCGTGAAGCACAACGCGCGCCGGGCGCGCAGAGGTCAGTGAGGTACGGGACCATCGAGATGCCCACGAGGTCGGCTACCCCTCCAGGAGGGTTAAAGGCACCCCATGGGGAACGGTGTGGGACGGGGGCGGTGGCATGGGTCGATAGAGCGTGTGCCTCATGGCGTACGTTGGTGACTCTCGCAGATGCGGATGGAGGGAATCCATTGCGCACCCCGATCCGGCAGGTCCGGCCAGCTGAAAGCGCAACCGCGGTATGCGAGCGAGAACCGGGCCGGCATATCGTCCGGGTTGAAAGTCCTTGCGCAGTGGAGGGTTTCTTCCGAAGCCTGGCGCCCTTCCGGTATGCCCCCCTCCGAAATGTCGTTCCTCCGGTGCAACGGGCGGCGCGATGCCGCCCCAACCCCGTGGAGTGATTCGATGCTTGGACGGACGTGGTCTTCGCGGCGCCGCTGGCTGGGCGCCGCGTCGCTGGTGGTGATGTTGACGAGCGGCGGCTGTGACACCGGCGGGCCCGCGACTGAGACGGAAGCCCCCGAAGCCTCGCTGGCCGTCAGCCTGGAGGACGCCTTCGTGGCGGTGCCCCGGGCCACGAGCACGGAGCAGCGCCAACAGGTGGAACAGCGCCTGTCCGGAATCGTGGAGGACGCGGGCACCCACTTCTACCTGGCCATCAAGCGCAGCGAGCTGAAGCAGAAGTGGTTCCTGTCCGCGTTCCTCAAGCAGCTCCATCCGGGAGGGGTGCTCTTCGGCGCTGGCAGGTCCCTGGGCACGCGGGTGGTCTCCTTCCAGGAGCAGAACGGCCGGCTCTTCGTGGTGGATGTGGACGACCGCAAGAAGCTCAGCGACGTGTTCGACCCACAGGTGCTGGTGGAGGCCTACCCCGTCGTCACCGACTACGGCCCCTTCAACCGTCTGCGCAACGCCGACCAGTACGTGCTCATCGACCCGTCGGCGGGGCTCAACCGCTTCGGCGTGATGGGGGACTCGTTGTCCGTCTCCACGCGATTCCAGACGGAGCTGAGCTTCGCGCAGCGCTTCCACCCCATCACCGACGGCATCGCCTTCGAGCAGGTCTTCACGGGCTACTCGGAGGTGTCCGATCCGTTCGCCGCGGACTACCTGGAGCCCAATGGCTACCGCGCCTCCGGCACGCTCGGCCTCGCCCTGCGCCGCTACAAGGAGGGGCCCGGCTACACGCCCACGGCCATGCCCGAGCAGACGCTCTACTTCGCGGGAGCGCCGAGCTTCATCACCAACGCCGGTGGCTGGCAGGACATCCCGGCGATGAAGTGGAACATCCACCCCGGGATGAAGCCCATCTCCTGGTTCATCACCCCGTCCGTGCTCTCGATCCAGGCCGACCCGCGCTTCCAGGACTATGACCTGGTGGGCGCCATCAAGCGCGGCGTGGAGGGTTGGAACCAAGCGTTCGGCTTCAAGGTCCTGGAGGCCACGGTGGGCGGCGCGGGGCTCGACTTCGCGGATGACGACAAGAACGTCCTCATCTTCGACCCGGACGAGGGCGTGCCCTACGCCTTCGCGAACTTCCGCATCAACCCCAACACCAGCGAGCTGCGCGGCGCCAGCGTCTACCTGCCGGCCATGTGGCTGGTGCTCGGGGACGAGACCTTCGAGAGCGACCCCGGTGCGTTCGCCGCCGCACGGGCGCGGACGCTCTCGCCCGTGAGCATGTCCTGGTCCGGGATGAAGGCGGAGCAGCTGTGCGACCTGAACGTCCTCGAGCGCTTCGGCGACCCGGAGGCTGGCCTCGCGTCGTCGCTGACGGCGGTCACTCCGCAGACGAAGAAGCAGAAGGTGGAGGCCTACCTCACGCACGTGGTGTTGCATGAGATTGGCCACACGCTGGGCCTGCGCCACAACTTCGCCGGATCGCTCGCTTACGACGGCACGCCCACGGGCCTGCGCAGCAGCTCCGTGATGGACTACGTCGCGAACGAGGACTCCGTCCTGGACAGCGCGCCGGGCCCCTACGACGTGCAGGCGGTGCGCTACCTCTATGGGCTGGACACCCAGCTGCCCACCTGGGAGTTCTGCACGGATCAAGACCGGTTCACCGACCCGCGCTGTGCCATGTACGACCGCACGAATGACACGTTCAGCTTCACGCTGGCGGACTTCAACGTCTACGCGCAGAGCTTCCTCACCACGGCCTCGGTCACCAACCGGCTCAACCTCACCCTCAGCACCCGCACCAACCAGGTCCTGGGCTTCGTGCGGGCCGGGACGGAGCAGGTGCGGGCGTACCAGGACATCCTGGCCCAGGTGCGGCCGCCGCTCGTCGTGCCTCCGGGCGCGCCCGCGGTCTACGCCTCCCGCGCGGATGAGCTCGCCCGCCGCGTCCTCACGCGCCTCTACCTGGACCCGGTGTCGTCGCGCGGCGGCATCTTCACCGCGAATGCGCCCACCACGCCGCAGTTCACGGCGCCGGTGATGGCGGACGTGCGCGGCATCCTGCTCAACGTGGACGGCGTGCGCGGCTACGCGGCCCGCCGCGCCATGGTGGACATCCTGAAGCAATTCCAGACACTGCCCGCGTACTCGGCGCTGCGCGAGGCCCGCGACACGCTCACCGCGCAGCTCCCGTCGCTCACGGGGGAGGATCGGTTGCAGTCCGAGGATCTGCTGGCGCGCGTCTCCAGCGCGCTCTCGCCCTACTACCACTGACGCGAAGCCTGGTTGCTGGAGCCCTCGGCGAGGGTGATGCCACACCCTCAGTGGACCCGGAACGTCGGCGCCGTCAATCAGCAACGGGCTGGTGAGCTGGGGCTCCAGGACTGGAATCAAGCGCGGTACCGAGCGGAGTGCCTTCACAACGTGGGTAGAGGGGCGGCCCTGGACGTGCCCCAACATGGGACCTGGCTGTTTGATAGCCTCCTGCCCCATGCCGCCCTCTCCCCCCGTCCTACCTGCCCCTCCCTGGTGGGCCGAGCGCGCCGAGGCCCTCCTGGCCCCAGGAGATTCGCGGACGTTGGGCCTGGGCGCGCAGTGGGAGCTCCTTGAGCGCTTCGCCTTCGTGCAGGAGAACGTGGAACCGGAGTTGCTCCTTCTGGATGTGCGGGCCCGTCCGGAGCTCCAGGCGCTCTGGGCCGCGCTGCAGGCGCGTGTACTCCTGGTGACCGAGGCGCTGGATGCGGCCGGAGATGACATCGCCCAGCGGCTTCGAACGGGGGACCTCTCTCCGGCACGCTTCCGGGAGCAATGGGAGGGGCTCGGCTTCACCGAGGCCACGGGACGCGCGAGCACGGCGGCGGATGACTGGCTCGAGGGCCTGCTGCGCATTTCACGCATCACCACCGGCCAGGACCGCCCCCCATTCGGTCAGGTGAACCTGGCATCCCGGGCCCAGCGCATCTCAGACTTCCTCTCCATCGCGAAGCCAGGGCCGCGCGACACGGTCTACGATCTCGGCTGTGGCAATGGGAAGTTCGCCATCACAGTCGCCGCGAGTTCCTCCGCCCGGGTCAAGGGCGTGGAGTTCGCAAAGACATACGTCGAGTCCGCGCGCGGCAATAGCGCACGTTTCGCGCTGCCGAACCTGGAGTTCATCCACGCGGATGTCCGAGACGTGGACCTGTCGGACGGCACCGCGTTCTATCTGTACTTCCCCTTCTGGGGAGAGGTGGCGCACGCGGTGGCCCGGATGCTCGGAGACGTCGCGCGGGCCCGGGACATCACCGTGTACGCCTCGGGCCCCCGCCACGACTACGGCGAGCACTTCCTCGAGCAGGTGTCGCAGGGGGCGCTGTGTCTCGCGCCGGGGCGCCACGACTTCGCCGACGTGATGATCCTGCGCAGCGCCGCCTTCGCGTGAGGGGCTTGCGGCGCGCGGCTCCGCGCAGGGGGTTCACGGCAGCTCTCCCGAATCGAAGCGCTCCCCTGCCTCTTCATCCGTGTCGCCCCACGCCACCGGAACCGGAGGGGACACGGCCAACGTGTCTCGCACCCACGCGAGCTGTGCGGATTTCTCCCTGGCCAGGAGCGGCCCGGGCGAGGCGGCCGTGAGCGCCGGTTGCGGGCTGAGCGGCTGCAGCTCACGCTCGTAGTCACACGGACCAATCCGCATCAGGGTGCAGAGGACGCAGGCGCCCTTGGGGCGCCGCAGGTGCCCGGTCTGTGGATTCATGGCGAGCCGTCCCGCCCTCGCCTCCTCCAGGAGTTGCTCGATGACCCGCGCTCGGGACTTCTCGAAGTCGGCGGAGTCCCCGGTGATGTGAGGCGCGAAGATGACTCGCGCCCCCAGCTCGCTGCCATCCGGCGCGGCGCCGAACGTCAGGCGGATCTCCCGGGACATCAGCGACTCCAGCGGCTCCCCCGGCTGGGGATTCCCCTTCACGAAGAGAGACTTCAACTCGGAGATGAGCGCGTTCGCGGTGCTCTGGCTGAAGCACAGCAGCACGGAGGGTAGGCTCTGGAAGAGCTGTCGGAGGAAATACCTCCGCTCGCGGAAGCACTCACTGACGATGCCATCCCGCTGGGCGACCGTCATTGGGGGCAGCTTCGGATCCTCCGGGGAGGCTCTCGTGGTCCACTTCGCCGAGGGACACGCCACCATGTTCCCGTAGGAGAGGTCCTCCCCTACGCGGAGCTTGTGATTGCTCCAGCCCATCTCCTCCGCCACGGCGTCCAGCAGTCCCTGGTACGTCTCATACATCTTCTGGGGCTGGAGCTTGAGCGGCACCCGGCGAGCACCGGTCTCGTCCGCGGGCACTTGAAGCTCGAAGTCGGAGTACGGCGTGTCCTGCGCTCCGCCGCCGAAGCGCTCGTAGTCGGCGCGCGGCACCTCCAGCTTGTCCACCGCGCGGTACCGGAAGTAGTGCGCGTATTGCTGGTAGTCGTCGAACAGCGGGTAGAGCGACTGGCGCTTCGCGCTCCACCACGCCGGGAGATTGGGGTTGATCCCGAGCCATGATGGGGGCCTTGCGGCAGCCACTCAGCGCCTCGGGGACCAGGGGTGCGCGCCCTACGTACTTCGCCGGGTGGACGATGCCTGGCTCGGGAGGCGGGCTGTCCTCCACGTAGTCGTAGCTGTGATAGCTCCCCCACTGACGGAAATAGGCGCAGGGATGGGGCGGCCGGAGGGGTTCCTGCGCCGAGCGCATGGCGTTGCAGGGCATGAGCTCGTAGATGAGCTCGACCTCGATCGGAAGATTGCTCGTGGACATATGTCCCCCCGGCTCGAATGTATGCCTCGCCCGAGTACAGTGAGGGCTCCCTGACGGTCAGGAGACCCCCTGGTGAAAACGCTCCCCCTGCTTCCCCTGCTCTTCGCCTGTGTCGCGGCGCCCGGCGGCCCCGCGTTCGCGGCGGCGCCCCCTCCCACGGTCCTCGCGGGCCTGGACGCGCTGTACCCCGAACTCGATGCGCTCTACCGCGACCTGCACCAGACGCCCGAGCTGTCACTCCAGGAGGAGAAGACAGCGGCGAAGCTGGCCGAGCGCCTGCGCAAGCTCGGCTTCGAGGTGACGCCGAAGGTGGGCGGGCACGGCGTGGTGGCCCTGTTGCGCAACGGCAAGGGCCCCACGGTGATGCTGCGCACGGACCTGGACGGGCTTCCGGTGGAGGAGAAGACGGGACTGCCCTACGCCAGCAGGACGAAGGCGAAGGATGCAGGCGGGACGGAGGTCTCGGTGATGCACGCGTGCGGGCACGACGTGCACATGACGTCATGGATTGGCACGGCCACGCTGCTGGCGCGGACGAAGGACCGGTGGCGTGGCACGTTGATGCTGGTGGGGCAGCCGGCCGAGGAGATTGGAGCCGGGGCCCGGCAGATGCTGGCGGACGGCCTGTTCACGCGCTTCCCCAAGCCGGACGTCGCCGTGGCCATGCACACCGTGGCCAACGCCGCGGCGGGGATGGTGCAGTTCACCCCCGGCTATGCGCTGGCGAGCGTGGACTCGGTGGACGTCACCCTCTACGGCAAGGGCGGGCACGGTGCGTACCCGCACACCACCGTGGACCCGGTGGTGATGGCGGCGCGCACCGTCCTCTCGCTGCAGACGCTCGTCAGCCGGGAGAAGAGCCCGCTGGAGCCGGCCGTGCTCACGGTGGGCTCCATCCACGGTGGCACCAAGAGCAACATCATCCCGGACGAGGTGCGCCTGCAGATCACGCTGCGCACGTACAAGCCGGAGGTGCGCAAGGCGCTGCTGGCTGGCATCGAGCGCATCGCCAAGGCGGAGGCGATGGCATCTGGAGCGCCCCGCCCCCCCACCGTCAACGTCACCGAAGGCACGCCCGCCACCTACAATGACCCGGAACTCACGAAGCGGCTGGTGGCCGCGGTGGGCAAGGTGCTGGGCGAGAAGAACCTCAGCGAGACGCCATCCGTCATGGGCGGAGAGGACTTCTCCGAGTACGGCCGCGCGGGCGTGCCCTCGGTGATGCTGTGGCTGGGCATCACCGAACCCAAACGCTTCGCCGAGGCCAAGGGCACGGAGGAGGCACTCCCCTCCCCGCACTCGCCCCTCTACGCGCCGGACCGCGAGCGCGCGCTGCGCACCGGCGTCACCCTGATGACCACCTCCGCGCTGGAGCTGCTGGGCAAACCCTGACGTCCCCACCCGGGCGCCTCGGGCTTTTCATCCGTTATTGACGGAGTGCCAATAGAGGCCTATCGTTTCGCTTAGCGAGGCGCCCGACCCTCATCCTCCGCGCGCCCCTCCGCCTCGCCGTCAGCAAAGTCAGCCGCGAAGCAGGAGGAGCTCATGCGCGTTGTGAGAAGGCCGTTCGTCGGAAGCGGCGCCGCCGTGCCATTCGTTCGCATGCTGTCTGTCATGGCGGCGTTGGCGGTGCCTGGCGTCGGCGCCGCGAGTGATTTGCTGGGGAGCAGTCGAGGCGGCTCGGCGCAGTGGGACTTCTGCTATGGCAAGCCGGACAGTGCGCTCTTGCCGGTGGATCCTCGGACCCTGGTGCAGCCCGGCATCAGTGACGGGCGGGCGGTGCACTTCAATGCCTACTGGAAGAATTGTCATGTCGATCCAGAGGCCGTGAAGGAGCAGGGAGCAGCGAAGAGCTGTGGCGAACTGCGTGCGCGCTTCGCTCATGGCGAGGGGCTGCTGACCAATGGCCATCCCGGAGTGGGCGTGCTGTTCACCGGCACCAACTACACACGGCCCGAGGCTGCGTTCGGCATCGCTACCTTCTCCGCGGCGCAGTACAACGAACTGTGGCGCGTCTGGGGCTTTCTCTTCCGTCCCGACAACTTCGACACCCTGGTCGCCCAGCGCTACGGGTCGGGGCAGAGTACCGCGCGCAATCCCTATCCATTGCCCGGGCAGCTTCCGAATCTCTCCAACGGCGGGAGCGGACAACTGCCGCAGATGCTCACGCAGCTTCGCAACCCGGATGGGAGCTGGAGCGGCCGCATCGGCGTCACCTGTCATGCCTGCCACAGCGGCATGGTGGGCAAACCCGGGGATGGCCCGGGCCTGGGGGTGCAGGTGGGCGGCGGCAGCAGCCTGGCGGACCTGGACCTGTTCCTGAGCGACCTGTTGCCCCTGGGCTACCCGGCGTCGCTCGCCACGTTCCTGAACCTCAACCGGACCCGTGGCACCAACAACGCCAGCGACATCAACCTCGCCTTCCTGTTCCCGGACGAGAACCTGCTGACGCCTTCCGAGGTGATTGGGCTCATCAACTCCGGCTCGACCGCCGGAATGGATACGCCCGCCTGGTGGAACATGGGGCACCGGCCGGTGAAGTTCGTCGACGGCGTCTTCCCCATGGATGCGCCGCGCGTGGACATGGTGTTCTACACGCCGTTCATCGGCCTGTTCGGAAGCGCCGGCGGGCCGCTGAGTGAAGCGGGCCAGGACTGGATGCGGACCAACGGCCCGGCGCTCAACACCTGGGTCGATTCACTCAAGTCACCGCCCTATCCACTGCCCATCAACCAGGCGCTGGCCGAGCAGGGGGCGGTGCTGTTCCACACGCTCGACATGTGGGCACCGGGGCGCAACAACGCCGTGCCGCGACCGCAGGGCAACGGCTCGTGCGCGAGCTGCCATGGGGCCTACTCGCCCCGCTACGTCAACAACCCGGCCTTCCTGGCGACACCGGCGCTGGAGGGCATGGCGAGCTACATCGCCCCGCTGAGAATCATTGGCACCGACCCGGTCCGGGTGAATACCAACAACGCGGCGGTTCAGTCCGCGGGCGCCAAGAACTTCTTCGGCTACCCCTCAACGGCTGGCACCGCCAACGACTGTGGTCCGCAGAACCAGCCGCACATCCGTGGCAATCGGGAACTCGGCTACCTCGCGCCGCCGCTGTACGGGGTCTGGGCCACCTCGCCGTACTTGCACAACGGCTCGGTTCCCAATGTCTGGGAGGTGCTCAAGCCCGCTGACCGCAAGCCCATCTGGCGCCGGGTCTCCGCGCCGCCGCGGTGGGATCAGCCGCTGAGCCTCATGGGCTTCGACACGGACCTGCAACGCGCCTACGACTCCACCAGGCTCGGCTGGAAGTACGACACCATCCCCTGCAAGTGGCGCACGCCCCTGAATCCAGCGGTGTCGCCGTACATCAACTGCCAGCCGGGCGACGAGTTCACCACTCCCCTGGCGCAGGAGATGATGAACGTGCTCTTCAGCAACCTGGCTCTTTCCTGGAACATCCTCTTCCCGCCCACCCGCACGCGGCAGCAGCTCGAGGACCGGAAGATCTACAACACCAACGCCTTCGGCCAGGACAACGGCGGCCACGAATTCAACTCCGTGCTCACCGACCCGGAGCGTCTGGCCATCATCGAGTACCTCAAGACGCTCTGACTTGAGAAGATGGGGCCCCGCCGTCGCGCGGGGCTCCCATGAAGAACAAGCTCGTCGACTACTTCCGCCGCATCGCTCCTCTGTCGGACGAGGAAGCCCAGGCCATCCTGGACAGCATGGTGGTGAGGACCTGTCCGAAAGGCACTCACCTGCTCATGGCGGGCCAGGTCTCCACCGAGGCCTACTTCGTCCTCCAGGGCTGCGTCCGCCAGTACGCCCTCGTCGACGGGGAGGAGCGGAGCAACGGGTTCTTCAGCGAGGACGAATGGGTCCTCTCGATTCACAGCATGATGAATCGGACCCCGGCGGATCACTTCATGGTCTGCGCGGAAGACACCACGGTGGTCGTGGGCACCGAGCAACGCGAGGGGGACCTGTATCGGCGCTTCCCGCGCTTCGAGAGCATCTCCCGGAGGGTGATGCAGAAGGTCCTGGCGGAACAGCAGGAGCGGTTCGCTTCCTATCTCACTGAGACGCCGGAGCAGCGCTACCTCAAGCTCTCGAAGGCGCGGCCGGACATCCTCCAGCGGATTCCCCAATACCAGCTGGCCAGCTACATCGGCGTGAAGCCCGAGTCGCTGAGCCGGATCCGGAAGCGCATCGCCACGCGCGGCAAGCCGGCTACGCCGCGACGGAGGGCGTGACCGTCCGGAACCCCCGGGCGATGAGCCAGCCGCCGAGGATCAGCTCGAACAGGCCCCCGGGCCCGGAGAAGTGGATGCCCCACGGCAGCCCGAAGAGCTCCAGCACGGACCCCAGCGCCAGAAGCCCGTAGCCCACCGCGCCCACCAGCGGGAGCCACGAGGGGAGAAGCCGGGAGCGGTACAGCGACAGGCAGAACGCCACGCTGCCGACCCCCAGGATGATCATCGCGAGCTGATACGCCCAGAAGTTCCCCTTCGACAGCAGCTGGAACAGCGTCGCCTGCCCTTGCGCGGATTCTCCGAGCTCAAGGATGCACAGCAGGAACACCACTCCGACGATGAGGGTCAGCGCCTCCATCACCCGCGTGCAGACGTACGCGACGGCGATGCCCGGGCTCCGATCACGGAGGATGGGAAAGAACAGCACGCCAATTCCGACGACGAAGAGGGAGTTCAACAGGAGCAGCAGCGCGCCCCCCACGAACAGCGTCCTCTGTCCGGCCAGGTGCTCCGGCTCATTCAGGACGGAGGTGACGAGCGCGGTGCCGATGCCGTAGGCGAAGAACGGAAGGAGAAAGAGAGCTCCCAGGGAGCGGGAGTGAAGGCGGGAGATGTTCATCACGAGGGCACCAGAACGTTCAGCGACGTTGTGGCCTCCAGACTGGAGGGGGGAGCCCTCGCCCGCATTGACGAGGATCAAGAAGTGGGCACGGCCCGGTCCACCCTACCCGCCACGCGGGTCCATGCTCCGCGTGAACCCGGGCTTGCGGCGCGCGTGCGAAGCCTGCTCGTTGAGCTTGATGACCGAGCACAGCGGCAGGTCCTCGATGCGGCCGAGCGCACGGATGCGCCCGAGGTAGGCCTCAGTCAGCCCGCCCGCAGCTCCGCGACCGTCGCCGCTTCGAGCGCGAAGGCACCGGCCGTGGTGGACCCGATGCCTCCTCCGGGAGGAAGGGCCCGCTTGCCTCGGTCACTTCAGGTTCGTCATGAAGAACGTGGTCAGCTTTTCAAAGGGAATCCGGCCGACGCGGTCGTAGAGGTCCACGTGACCCGCGCCGGGCACGAGGACCCGTTCCTTGGGTTCACCGGCGAGCCGGTAGGCCTCGTCGCTGAACTCCCGGGAATGGGCGTTCTCGCCCGCGATGAAGAGCATCGGCCGGGGAGAGATCGTCTCGATGTCCGTGAACGGGTAGAAGTTCATGAACCGGGTATTGCTGCTGAGCGTCGGGTGCGTCGTGGTGTTCGAGTGGTGCCCACGCGCGGTGCGATAGAAGTCGTAGAACTCGCGATCCGTCGCAGTGGATTGGTCATTCAGGGTCTCGGGCGTTCCGCTCGTATATTTCGTTTCACCGCCCGCGAACTCCACATCGCGCTGCAGGGCTGCCTCCTCGATGTACTTCTTCCTCTGCTCGAGGCTCACCGAGTGCCGGAGCCCGTTCCGGTTGGCGGCGCCCATGTCATACATGCTGACGGTCGCGATGGCCTTGATGCGAGGATCGATCTTGGCCGCGCTGATGACGAAGCTCCCGCTGCCGCAGATTCCGATGGCGCCCACCCGCTCCTTGTCGACAAACGGCTGGGAGCGCAGGAAGTCCACCGCGGCGCTGAAGTCCTCGGCATAGATGTCCGGCGCGACGACATTGCGGGGTTGGCCCGCACTCTCGCCCCAGAAGGACAGGTCCAGGGACAGGGTGACGAATCCCTGCTCCGCCATCTTCGTGGCGTACAGGTTCGCGCTCTGCTCCTTGACCGCACCCATGGGATGTCCGACGACGATCGCCGGGGTCTTCGCGTCGCGGTTCAGGCCTTTGGGAACGAACAGGTTCCCAACGACATCCATCTTGTATTGGTTCTTGAAGACAACCTTCTCCACGGTGACCTGGTCGCTCGTGTAGAAGTTGTCCGCACCGTTGGATGTGTCACCAGACGCGAGGCCCGGTGTTGGACGCGCCACTGCTGCCGACGGCGATGCGCAGGCCGCGAGCGCGGAGAGGGACACCCGCAGGAGCGCGCCAGGCAAACGTGATTTCATTGTCTTCATCCTCATGGGTTGATTGAGCCTTCAGGCTTCGACGCTCGGATGGCCAGCAGGGCCGCGCCCCCGAGCAGCAAGGCGCTCACTCCGAACGAACTCCGGTAGCCGCTCCGGTCGAACAGCAGCCCTCCAAGCGAAGCGCCCACGGTGATGGCGAGCTGGATGGCCGCGACCATGAGGCCGCCGCCAGCCTCCGCGTCGCGCGGCAGTGTGCGGCTGAGCCACGTCCACCACGCGACCGGTGCCGCCGTGCCGATGAGTCCCCACCCCACCAGCAGGACGGCCGTTGCCGCGAGGGATGGGCCGAAGGCAATGAGCAGGACCGCGATGACGGCCATCGCCACGGGGGCTGCGATGAGCACCGCGGACAACCGCCTGCTCACGAGGAAGCCGATGAGGTACGTGCCCAGAAGCCCCGCGATGCCCATTCCCAACAGGAGCAGCGAGAGGGTGGACACCCCGACCCGTGTGACGGTTTCCAGGAAGGGACGCAGGTACGTGAAGAGGGCGAACTGGCCCATGAAGAAGAGCGTGACCGCCAGGATGCCCCACCGCGCCTTCGGGCGCCGGAGGATGGCGAAGGTGCTCGGAGGCGGAGCGGCGCGCTCCGTGGGCATTGGGGGCAAGGTGGAGGCCTGCCACACGAGGGTGATGGCCGCGAGCGGAACGACCGCGAAGAACGCGCCCCGCCACCCGATGTACTGGCCCAGGAAGCTGCCGAGCGGCGCCGCGATGGTGGTGGCCAGCGCGTTGCCACCGTTCAGCAGGCCAAGCGCGCGCGGTACCTCGTCCTGGGGGACCAGGCGCATGACGGTGGCCGCGGACAACGACCAGAAGCCGCCAATGACGACGCCGATGAGCGCACGGCCCACCATGAGCACGGCGTAGCTGGGCGCGAAGGCGGTCACGAGCCCCGAAGCCAACATGACGCCGGTGAGACCGAGGAGCAGCCTCCGGCGGTCGACGGACCTGGCCAAGGACGTGATGAAGAGGCTCGTCAGCACGGCGAAGAGACCGGAGACGGCGATCGCCTGGCCCGCGCGGCCTTCGCTCAGGTGGAGGTCCGACGCGATGGGCGTCAGGAGGCTCACCGGCATGAACTCGGACGCGATGAGCGTCGAGACACACAGGGTGAGCGCGAACACGGCGCTCCATGACGCGGAGCGCGGGGCCGGCGCCACGGACGCGCCAGCGAGTGAGATGGACATGAGGCTCCCTCAGGTTGTCGGGCGCGCTGGAAGGCTTCGACGTCCGCAAGGCCCTTGCCGTGCGCGTCATGCCCCCGAAGCAGCAGGGCCCGGTGAAAGAACTACGCGGCGCACCCTCCGAGGACTAGATGTCGAGGAGCGAACGGGCCGTTAAGCAGGGGTTGATGGTGGCCCGGCGATTCGTGCCCCAGAGGAGTCCCGACATGAAGACGGTCCTCTTCCAGCAGCTGCACGTGTTCCTTGCCGTCGCGCGGCTTCAGAGCTTCCGCGGCGCGGCGCGCGAGCTCGGCGTCTCCACGGCCGCCGTGAGCCAGTCCGTCCGGCAGCTGGAGGAGCAGCTGAGCGTGGTCCTGCTCCACCGCACCACTCGCAGCGTGTCCCTGACGGACGCGGGACGGCGGCTCGTGGAGGAGGCCGGTCCGGGCCTTGCTCAGGCGGCCGCCGCGCTCCACGGTGCCTCGGCCGAGCCAGGGGAGGTCGTCGGACGGCTGAAGCTGTCCGTGCCACGAGCAGCGGTGTCCCTGCTCATCGCGCCCGTGCTGTCAGCCTTCCGCGCGCGATACCCCCGCGTGGAGGTGGACATCATCGTCGAACAGCGCCTCATCGATATCGTCGCGGAGGGCTACGACGCAGGCGTGCGTCTGAGCGAGACCATCGAGCGCGACATGGTGCAGGTACGTCTGACGGATGCCTTCCGCTTCGTGGTGGTGGGTGCACCGGCCTATCTCGATAAGCGCGGGGCTCCTGAGCGCCCCGAGGACCTGCTCCAGCACGAATGCATCGTCCTGCGCTCACAGACGACCGGAACTCCCTATGCCTGGGAGCTGGAGCGCGAAAGCAGGACCTGGCGCATCCCGGTGCGCGGCAATGTCGCCACCAACGACGAGATGGCCGGCGTGACATTCGCCATCGAGGGGCTGGGGCTGGCGTACGTCCAAGAGCCAGCCATCCAGGAGCATCTGGATTCCGGACGCCTCGTGCGGGTACTGGAGGACTACGCGCCCTTCGTGCCGGGTTTCTTCCTCTACTCCCCCAGCCGCGCACAGCGCTCGGAGCCCCTGCGCCGCTTCATCGAGGCAGCGAAGGAGCTGGCTGGCAGGGCGGGCTGAATTGCTCGGGTGCCGCGCTTTCGCGGAGCAGTTCCAGGTGGCCCTTCGTGGCTGCGCGGAGTCGCCCCAGCCCACGCGCTTGAGCACCAGCAGGTCCGGGACGCCCTGCACGAGGGAGTGGCCCCGGGCCCTTTGCCTCAACACTCCCGGCGGGAACGCCTCTGGAGCCAGAGGGCGCTCCCCAGGAGCGCGAACCACGCGGCGCCTCCACCACCGCCGGAAGCCTCCGCCGAGCACGCGCACCCCGTCGTCACCTCCCCGCCCGCCGGTGGGGGCACGAAGTACGCCACCGTCACCTGGAACGTGCACGAAGCGGAGAGGCCTGACGCATCCTGGGCCGTCGCTGTCACGACCGTCGCGCCGCGCGGAAACCCACTGCCAGACGCGTGGCTGTAGGTCACGGGAACCACCGGCGTCACCGCATCCCGGGCCACGGCCTCCGGGAAGGTCACGACCGTGCCCTCGTCGCTCCCGGTCTTGATCACCACATCCGAGGGGCAGCTGAGCTCGGGGGGCGTGGTGTCCCTCACGGTGATGGAGAAGGCACACGTGGCGGCATTGGACGCCGCATCCGTCGCCGTCACGGTGACCTCCGTGGTTCCCAGCGGGAAGCGGGCCCCCGCACTGGCGCTGGACGTCACCGAGGGGAAAGGCGTCACCGCGTCCCGGGGATTCACGAGAAGGAACGGAACGGACGCGCCGTCGGGGCCCTCTGCTTCGGCCACGAGGTCCCCCGGACAGCCCACTTGCGGCGGCGTGGTGTCGCGCACGGTGACGGTGAAGGCACAGCTCGCCGTGCGCCCTCGTTCGTCACGTGCGGTCGCCGTCACCAACGTGTCCCCCAGCGGGAACACGCTGTCGCTCGCGGAGCTGTACGTCACCGACACCCCGCCGGTCCCCGTGGCGCTCGCTTCCGGGTAATGGACGGGCGCACCCGTGGCGGCAATGGCCTCGGCCTGGATGTCCACCGGACAGGTGATTGCCGGTGCTGGCGTCTCCGCCACCTGGACTTGGAAGGCGCACGAAGAGGAGTTCCCGGCGGCATCCGTCGCCACGACCGTGACCTTGGTGAGCCCCAGACCAAACCGTGTCCCGGTCGCATGGCTGTATTCGAGCGTCGCGGCGGAGACCGTATCCGTCGCGATGGCGTCCGGATACTCCACCGTGGCGCCGTCATTGGCCGTCGCCCAGGTGCTCACGTCCACCGGACAGGTGAGTTCCGGCGGCGTGGTGTCCCACACGTCGACCGTGAAGGAGCAGGTGGCGCTATTGCCCACGGCGTCGGCTGCGGTGACGACCACCGACGTGGTCCCCAGCGGAAACGGGGTCCCGCTCTCCTGGCTGTAGCGGAGCGTCGGAGTCTCCCCGCGCTCATCGGTTGCCGTCACGAGCGGGTAGTCCACCGTCGCACCCTGGGCGCTCGTCGCCTCGGCCACCAGGGACGCTGGGCACGTCAACCGGGGTGGCGTCTGGTCTATGACCCGCGGGAGGCGCCACACCTCACTCCCGTGCAACCCGTCGTAGGCGACGAAGATCAGATCGTCGCCCAGCTGCGCCAGCTGCCCCGGATTGGACCACTCCCCGCCTCTCGCGAAGGGCTGCGTCCCCGTCGACGTTCCATCGCTCTGCCAGATCGTCGTTCGGCCCTGGCCAGACAAGGTTGTGAACAAGAGCGTTCCCCCGACGACCACGAAGTTGCTGGGATAGGAACCCCCGACGCCGGGGACGAGGTCCTTGACACAGACCGTGCCCGCCTCGGAGCCATCCGTGCGCCACAGCTCGTTGCCCTGCTGGCCGTCGAAGAATCCGAAGAAGAGCTGCCCCTGGTAGACCTTGAGGTTGGATGCGGAGATGGTGGAACTGGCGCTCCCAGGAGAGAGGTCCTTGACGCGCACGGTGCCTTCTTCCGTGCCGTCACTCCTCCAAAGCTCCGTGCCACTCGAGCCATCATTGGCCATGAAAAAGGCCACTCCGTCCACATCGACGAATTGGCCCCAGTCGGGCGTCCTGCTGCTGGCGGTCCCGGGCCAGATGTCCTTCACCCGCATGGTGCCGGCCTCGGTGCCGTCGCTCTTCCACAACTCGGAGCCCGTGACGCCATCATTGGCGAAGAAGAAGAGCTGCTCGCCCACCGTGGAGATGTCGATGGGGGTACTGCTCCCGCTGCCCACGGCGATGTCCTTCACCCGCACGGTGCCCGCCTCGGTCCCGTCGCTCTTCCACAGCTCGTAGCCCGAGGTGCCTTCGGAGGCCGTGAAGTAGACGTGGTCCTTGAGGATCGCGAGCCCGGGAAGGGGCGGAATGCTTTGCGCCACGGGATCGATGTCCTTCACCCGCACGGTGCCTGCCTCGGTCCCGTCGCTCCGCCACAGCTCTCGCCCCCCGATTCGCTCCGAGGCCGTGAACAGCAGCAGGTTCCCCAGTCGCCGCAGGTTCGCGACATCCCTCCCTCCTTCGGGAAAGCTGTTCAGCACCTGCATGGTGCCTGACTCGGTGCCGTCGCTCTTCCACAACAGGGAGGACCCCGCGGCGTCCAAAGCCGTGAAGTAGAGCAGGCCCCCCATCGGCGTCAGTTGCGTGGGCATGCCCCGCTTCTGCCCTGGCAAGAGGTCCTTCACCAACGCGGTTCCCGCCGGAGTGCCATCCGTCCGCCAGAGTTCCCGCCCATGCGGGCCATCCTCAGCGTCGAAGTACAGCACGCCATTCAAGGCCACGCCGAAAGAGGGAGCGGAGCTCTTCTTGAAGGTGGAGATATTCCGCATCTGCACGGTGCCAGCCAAGGTGCCATCGCTCCTCCAGAGCTCGCGGCCGCTCACCCCGTCATTGGCCGCGAAGTAGAGCGCATCCCGGACGACCCGCAGGGAGGATGGCGCCGAGCTGGCGGCGCCAGGCCACAGGTCGACCGCCCGGACCGTCCCGGCTTCCGTGCCATCGGTGCGCCACAACTCGGCTCCGCTCGTCTCATCTTCGGCGGTGAAGTACAGCAGGCCCTGGAAGGCGGCGAGCGAAACGCGCTCTTGCACCGAGCTCCCGCGACGGATCACCATGACGCGCTGGGTCCCCGACTCCGAGCCATCGCTCTTCCACAACTCGCGGACGCCCGCCCCGGTGCGACGGGTGAAGAAGAGGAGGTTGCCCACCACGGTCAGAGACTGCGGCCTGTCTTCTTCCCGGGAGGCGGGAAACAGCGAGACCTCGACCGTCCCCTCCGCGGTGCCATCGCTCTTCCACAACGCGACAAGGCTTCGATCCTGAGCGGTGAAGAAGAGCGTGCCATGGACGTTCGTGAAAACACCAAGCCGGTTGTCCGCGCCACGGGAGGTGATGTCCTTGATGCGCACGGTGCCCGCAGCCGTCCCATCGCTCCGCCACAGCGCCCGTCCACCCGATGGCTTGGGCCCCTCGAAGTACAGCCGGTTCCCGATGACCGCGCAGGCCAGGTCCGGGGTCGGTATGAAGTCGCCAAAGTTCTCTTCGTTGAGGGTCCTGACGACGACGGTGCCGTTCGCGGTGCCATTGCTCTTCCACAGCGCGAGGCCGTACGTCGAGCTGTCTGCGACGAAGAACAGCGTCCCGTTGAAGTTCGTCAGACAGCCGGGCTCCTGCATCGTGGGGGGCTTCTGGGGCTGCACCAGGACGGTGCCCGCGGTCGTTCCATCGCTCTTCCAAAGGCGTCTTCCGTACACGCCGTCGTCGGCAGTGAAGAACAGCGTGTTCCCCACCGCCGTGAGCTGTTCCGGATACGAGCTATCCGACGGGTGGAGGTTCCTCACGCGCGAGGTTCCCATGGCGGTGCCATCGGTCTTCCACAGCTCAACATCCTGATTGCTGGTGTCCGCATCTCCGGCGGTGAAGAAGACGGTGCCGTTCACCGCGGTGAAGGACGCCACCTCATGAAGGCTCAGCTCTGGGCGCGGGTAGGGAGGAAGAAGGCGGACGGTCCCGTTGACGGTCCCATCGCTCCTCCAGGGAGCATGGAAGTCGGGAAAGAGTCCGGCCGAGAAATAGAGGAGTCCATTCGCCTCCGTCAGCGTCATGGGCGAGGAATCGGTGTCCCCCGGCCACAGGTCGCCCAGGAACTCAGCGGCGTACTGGGGCGGGTCCAGCAGTCGCGCCGACTGAGTGACGGGCGAGAAGGGCTTCTCCTTCGCCTCCTCGCAACCGCCCACGCCAATGAGCGCCCCCACCGCGGCCAGAACCGCGAACAGCCTCAACCCCAACGAACTCATGCCGGGAACCATCGCCGGGGGAGCCACTCCAGATCAAACCGGGTTCGGACACACTCACCCGCGAGCAGCACGCGGCGCGGCAGCCCCACCCAATCAAGCCTTGGTGGCTCGGTGATTCATGCGTGCTCACGCCTTGATGGCCAGACGCCCCGACATGTCGATTCGCTGGAGTAGCGGCTTGCGCGGCTGCTTCGCGAAAAACTCGTCCACGGCCCGACGTGACCCCTGCCAGTAGCCGTAGTCATCGATGATGAGCACTCCGCCCGGCGAGAGCCGGGAATAGAGGTGCTCCAATTCGTGCCGCGTGGACTCGTACCAGTCGGTGTCCAGGCGCAGCAGGGCGATGGTGTCGGGCGCTTGCGCGGGGAGCGTCTCCTCTACCTTCCCCTTCACCAGATGGACCTGCTCCATGGGATAGCCCGTGCTGCTCACGTTGGCGCGCACGTCCGCCTCGTCAGCGATGCACCAGATGTTGAAGCCCTCTTCCCGGGCTTCTCTGGACAGGAGTTGCTCCGCCGAGACACCGCGCCAGGAACGGTCCGCATCCGAGGGAGGCGTCATTCCCTCGAAGGTGTCGAACAGGTACAGCGCACGTTGCACGCCAAGGGCCAGCAGGGCCTTGGCGGCGACCATCATGCTGCCACCACGCCAGACTCCGCACTCCACGATGCTCCCTGGGATGTCGTTCGCCACCACATAGCGCACCGCATGCAGCAGTGCGACCATCCGCTCGGGGCTGGTCATCGTGAAGGCAAGGACCTCTTGGCAAAGCCGCAGCTCCTCCTCCGAGAAGTCAGGGGGAGCGCTCACGTGCTCGAGCGCGCGCCGCATCCATCCCGACACGCGATGTGGAAGGAAGCGGGAGATGAGGACGCGCGTTCCGAACAGGTTGGCTTTCATTGCGTCGAGTCTAGCACCGGGCGGAAGGAGGAACTCGAACGTGTAGGGGGGCTCTTGCGTCAAAGCACCCGCCGCGCGGAAGGCCTCTGATACTGCTCGCCATGCTGTTCGATGATGAGCTTGAGCAGGTCATCGCGGTTCCAGACGGAGAGGGCCGCCGACAGCTGCTTCACGAGCGCGCCCTCCTTCTTTCCACGAACGGAGAGGTAGCGGACCTTCGTCACGAAATCGCCGATGGCGTGCACGGCGCTCTGACAGTCGGCGGCCATCCAGAAATGCCGGGCCATCTGCTCCACCGTGTCGTCCTTGGCGAGCGTGCGCCCCATCCCGCGCATCACCTCTCCGGTGCGGCAGAAGCTGGTGGACACAGCCAACCGAGGGCGCCCGGCCGCGAGCAACTGATGAGCCTCTCCTTCGTGCTCGCGCCCATCCACGCTCGCGCCAAGCGGCGGGCTCCGTCCGGAAGCCGCTGAGGCCCGCCAGTCCGCGGTCCATTCCGGAGGAAGAAACGCGCCAACGGCCCCTGGGGAGGTCGCTCACCGGTACAGTGTGGTACGAAAGATCCAGTTCTGAAACCGGAGGCTGCGTTGAAGTTGTTTCGAGTGTGCCTGACTTCGCTGTTGGTGTTGGCCGTCGCGTGCGGCGGTGATTCGGATTCTCCGGAGGCGCCCGACGCCGGGCAGTCCCGGCCGGACTCGGGCACCGAGACGCCCGACTCGGGCAATCCGCTGCCGGATTCCGGCACCGAGACACCGGACTCCGGTACTGAAACGCCGGACTCGGGCACCGAGACGCCGGATTCCGGCACAGAGACGCCTGACGCGGGCTCCGAGACTCCCGACTCGGGCACCGAGACGCCTGACTCCGGCACCGAGCCGACCGACGCGGGCTCCGGGAATCCGGACGCGGGCGGGTCCACCGAGGTGAACGTCATCGACAACGGTGGCTTCGAGGAGTGGTCCGGCGCGCTTCCGGCGCTGTGGTCCGGGAGCACGACGAACATCGAAGAAGTGGTGCGGAAGGTCACGACGCAGCCCTTCGAGGGCGTGAACGCGGCCCAGCTGATCAACACCTCGGCCACCCACAGGCGCTTCACCACCGTGGCGAAGTCCATGGCCGCGGGCCGCTACTCCTGCACCTACCAGGCGCGGGGGACCGGTGACGTCCGCAACGCCTGGTTCGGCACTGACTACTCCAGCTACTCGTCCTACACCTCCGTCGACTCCCGGTCGTGGACCCAGGTGAGCTACAACTTCAACCTGGCCAGCTCCGTCTTCGACACCTTCGAGCTCATCTTCAGCGTCCGGAACACCAGCGGCGATCACCTGCTCATCGACGACGTCCGCTGTGTGCGGGCCCCCGAGCCGTGCGATTCGGTCACCTGCGAGGCCTGGGCGCGTTGCGACAACGCCACCGTGACCTGCAAGCCGCTCTCCGGCCGCTGCGACGACGCCACGAACTGCAGCGAGTGGCAGTCCTGCGACGCGACCCACACCTGCGTGACCGCCGAGGACCGCTGCACCCGCCACGCGGATTGCGCGGGGACCCCGGCGACGCCCGTCTGCGACACCGCCTCGCACCTCTGCATCGAGGGCGACCCCTGCGCCGGCGTCACGTGCAGCAACCCGGCGACGAGCTGCAACCCCAGCACGGGCGTGTGCGAGCTGGCCGAAGGCGCCTGCTTCACGACGTATGACTGCCGCGGCGCCCTGCCCGCCTGCGACCCGGCCACCCGCCGCTGCGTCGCGGCCGGGCACTCCGCGAACATCATCCGCAACGGCGGCTTCGAGAACTGGAGCACCCGCTCCATCCCCTACTACGGGAACAACTACGTCCCGGACTACTGGTACGGCCTGGACAACGGCATCACGGACCCGGGTTCGGAGATCAAGCCCTCGCGCCTCGCGCGCTACACGAGCGCGGTGCACGGCGGCTCGGCGGCGCTGCAGTTCGTGGTGCCCATCCAGGTCGCGGAGCGCTTCACCACCGAGAAGTTCAACGTGCCGGTGGGCAATTACTCCTGCTCGTACCGGGTGCGCGGCCACGGCAGCATCCGCCACCGCAGCTACTCGAGCGGCGGCTGGAGCCCGCAGACGGACTTCGTCACCGTGGACAGCGACGAGTGGCAGCCGGTGTTCTTCCGCTTCACCGGCAACGTGCGCGACTGGCGCCTGTTCTTCTATCCGAGCCGCAGCGTCGCCGACCGCGACCACCTCCAGGTCGATGACGTCGTCTGCACGAAGGACTAGGAATCGTCGCTGACATGAAGGGAGCGATGGGGCGTGGAGCCTCATCGCTCCCAGGGCTACGGCTTGAGCTGACTCAGGGCATCAGCCGCGGCTTCCCGGACGGGGTAGCGCGGATACGTCCGGGTGTGGTCCTCGGAGAAGTAGCCACCTCGCGTGTACGGATCCTTGGACAGCTTCCGCAACTGGGGAGCAGCCAACGGCGAGCCGAGCTGGCCCAGCGCTTTCGCCGTCACCTCGCGGGTCTGCCCATCCTTCGCCTTGAGGAGCGGCAGGAGTCGTGTCGCCATGGCATCCCGTTCCTGCGGGTTCAGCGCCGTTGCGCACTGATCCCCCAGCATGCGGATGGGGCGCCTTTCGCCGGATCCGCCGCCCAGGACATGGTTCTTTGAACAGGGGTCTGACCGGGGCCGCCCCGCGAGAATGCCGAGCGCGGCGACCGCACGGTGCTGCGTCTCCCCCAGGGAGTCCAAGGCCAGGGCAGCCAGCGGATCCAGCGCGTCACGCTGCCCGACATCCGCGAAGCCCTCCAGCGCCAGCACGCGCTTCTCCCACGCCTCCGGTCCGCGCTGCTGGAGCCGCCGGAGGGCGTCCGTTCGCAAGGGCTCCGGAGCCGCGGAGAGCACCCGCTTCAACTCCTCCGGCGGGAGGTCCCGGTGACGTGTCACCAGGGCGCCCCGGTAGAGCCGCGCCACGTCGAAGCCTGCTTCGCGCAGCCGCGTCGGCCCATAGGGTGGCGACGCGGCCAGGTCTCCCCAGTACCGGTCTCCGACGTCCAGGAGCCGCTCGGCGACGATGCCACGGCAGCCCGCGTGCTGTTCGGTGGTCCGGATGACGCCGAGGATCTGTTCGTTCAGCGTGATTTCCCATCCCGTCCCGCAGGCGCCATCGACGGGACTGGTGCGGCGATAGAGGGCCGCGGCCTCACTGAACGCGCCAAGGTCCTCCTGCACCGCGGCCCACTCCCGCATCACCGATGCATAGCGGGAACCGTGCCAGCCGTAGGCGTTCTCTTCGGACGCCTTCAGGGGAGCGGGATAGCCAAGGAGCACCAGGTAGCGCCGTGCGGCGGTGTCCATGCCCCGGATGTCGCCTCGGAGGCGGGCGGACCGCAGCTCCGCATCGGCAGCGTCGAGCGACGCATTGGCCTGCGCCGGCTTGCGCCAGTCACCACCGGGCTCGTGAGTCTCCCCCACCGGCGGGCCTGCCTCACGGACCGCGACAAGAAAGTATGAGAGGTCCTCGAGTTCCTCCGGCGTAGGCCGCACGGCGACGAGCTTCCCGCCCTGGGCACGGAGGACCGCGAAGTCGCCCAGGCCGGCTCGTTCCGCGGCGATCTCTTCGTTGGAAGGGGGAGCGCAGGACCGCGTGGCGAGGGCCCGGAGCATCGACCGCGTCTGGATGACCTCGCGGGCCTGCATCGCGTCGAAGGAGCCTCGTGCATCCAGTTGCCAGAGAAGTGGAAGCACCTCCGCGCCGCCGTGCTCGCCAAGCTCGTCGATGAGCCCCTTCACGCTCCTGGCCACCTGCTGCATGTCCTCCGTTTCAGCTGGGACCCGGAAGTCGAACTCCTGGCACTCATCGGTCCCCGCGAGGCAGCGTGTGAGCAACGTTCGAAGCTTGCGCTCGATGTCGGCGGGCGCCGGTGCTTCCGCGTGAGCGGGAATCGCGCTGAGCCACCAGCACGAACACAGCAGGACGATCAGGCCTCTCATGAGAGGAATCATACGCCACCCCTGCCCGGTGCTGACAGCCCAGGGGTTGGTGTGCTTGCACTGTTCACAGTACGTTCGGGCCGTGATGATTCTCTCCACCTGTCACTGCGGTCGCGCCTCACTCGAGGTGGAGTCCGAGCCGACTACTGTCACCGACTGCAATTGCTCCATCTGCCGCCGCTACGGCGTGCTGTGGTCGTACTACGCGCCCCGCCAGGTCCACATTCGAGCGGAAGTAGCGGCCCAGGACACGTACCAGTGGGGCGAGGAGAAGATCGCCTTCCACCGCTGCGCGCACTGCGGCTGTGTCTCGCACTGGGCTTCGCTCGACCCCGCCCGCGACCGGATGGGCGTCAACGCCCGGCGCATGCCGCTCGAGCTCCTCGCGAAGGTTCGCGTGCGGCACCTCGATGGTGCCCGCACCGAGCGATACATCGACTGAGACCCACCGCCGTGCATCAGCTGACGTGGAATGGCATCTGCCGCTCGAACTCGCGGCTGGGGACTCCGATGACGGAGTACGCCGGTGACTGGATGGGCGGCATGAGGCCCAGGATGCGGCGGTGGAAGGTCGGGTAGCTGGCCTTGAACTTCCCCCCGTTCCACACGCGCAGCAGGTTGGCCGTGAAGAGGCCGTTGTGGACGCCGTCGCTGGAGAGCTGGTTGTCCTGGCAGCCGGAGATGAGCAGCACCGTGGCCTTGAGCGTCAGCCTCGGGTCCTCCTTGGGCAGCCCCTTCAGGATGGCGTCGTACATCGCCTTGTTGTCGCGGTACGTGCGCTGCTCGATGCCCAGGGGCATCTCCTTGAAGCGCCGCTCCGTGGGCTCCGTGCTCCGCAACGAATCCGCCAACAGCTGCAGGCTGCCGCTGGAGCGTAGGGCCGCATAGGCCACGCTGCTCACCGAACCGCTGTGGCAGCTGTCGGAGAGCATGAAGACCCGCACGCCCGCCTTGAGCTTCCCCATCGCCTGGTAGATCTCGTCGTCGACGAGCTCCCCGTCATACAGACACCACGTCTCATCCAGCCCGTCGTCCTCATCCCCGTTCATGTCGGGGAGCTGACCGCCGTGCCCCGAGTAGGTGAAGAGCAGCAGGTCCCCCGCCTGGAGCACCGACGCCGCCTCGCCCACCTCCGCCAGCACCTTCGCGCGCGTGGCGTCCTTCGTGAGGAAGGGGCGGACGCGGCTGAACTCCTGCGCCTTCGCGATGCTGACCATGTCCTCGGCGTCCGCTTCGCACGCCTGCAGCTGGCCATCCCAGCCCGCGTAGTGCTTCGGATCCACCGCGTTCAAACCGATGTTGATGGAATATCCCTGCGCCATGACAGTCTTTGCCTCCTTCACTCACGGTGGAGACGGACGGCCGGGATGGCAGGGAGGGGGCGGGGCGCGCCGCGTCCTTCCGGCCCTGTCCCGACCGGGAACCCGGGGCTCGCTCCCTCCGCTCCCGTGTGACACGACGGGTTACTCAGCGCGTCCGGCTGTGACCTGACACGCCACGCGGACTGGCCTCACGGCGCCCTGCCCAGAGGAGGAGCCACCGGGTCGACGGGTGGCTCGGTGAGTGCATGAACGACCCGCGCCGGGCTTTACCGGGACCGGCACGCAGTCATCCCCCACCTACGAGAGATCTCTCCATGATGATGAAGCTGACGGGCCGCCTGCTGACGGCCGCGCTCCTGAGTGTCACGGCCGCGGGCTGCCAGGGTGAAGAGCCCACCACGAGCACGGGTGACTCGCTCGCCACGCAGGAAGCGAAGGCCGAGCGGACCTGTATCGAAGGCTTCGAGGGCATCAAGAACTGCGCGACGGGCCGCGCGACGCTCACGAAGACCGGCAAGAGCATCGCCGTGTCCAACCTGACCAACGTGAAGACGGACGGCTTCTCCAGCGAGTTCCCTCGCGCCGTCGACTGGGTGCTGAAGACGGAGCTGGGTGGCGTGGGCGCCGCGGGCCAGGGCTTCACGCTCGCCGCTCGTGACGGCGACCAGGTGGTCAGCACCATCAGCGTCCAGCCGGGCAAGGACCGCGATCAGGTGACCCTGCGGCCCTCGTTCACGGGCCGGTCGGGCGGTTCGCCCTTCACCGTCAACCTGTGGCGCGGCAACATGCTGATGAACTCGCACTACTTCGAGCCCGATTACGGCGTCGGCTCGGTGTGGTACCAGATCCACATCGGGCTCACGCGGTACGACTTCGGCTTCAAGAACCACGGCATGGGGAGCAGCATGTACGGCCGCGTCGCCCCGGGCGCCTGCAGCTGGACCTTCCGCGGCACCGGTGACGCCTTCACGCTGGATGTGGATGGCAAGCGCATCAGCGGCGACTTCCTGGAGATCGTCGAGGACATCGGCGACGGCCACTATCCGTACACCGGCTTCTCCTCCATCGACGTGAAGGCCGCCGCCAGCACCTTCAACATCCTGGGCGAGTCCACCGTCGCCGCGAAGTAACCGGCTTTGACGCGCCGGACAGGGCCCTCCCCTGTCCGGCGGCCGGATATCAGACACGTTGACAGTGCATTAGGCTCGGGGCCGCATGGTCAAGATTATCGGCTCCCCTGGCCCCAAGGCGACGCGCGTCGCGAGTGTGGACACGCCTGTCACGCAGGCGCCCTCCGCCGCGACCGTGGCGCCCTCGCGCCCCTCCAGCGCCACTTCGTCCATGGCCGCCGCGGTCTCGGCGGGCGCGAAGTCTCCAGCGCAGCGGAAGACGGAGCAGCAGCTCTCCGCGCTCCCGGAGGGCCCCACGCGGCAGGCCCTGCTGAAGGCGCTTTCGAGCGGCCTGCCCCCCGCCGACGCGGGCGCGATCGCCTCGGCGGTGGGCGGACTCAGCCCCGCGCAACAGAAGGAGCTGTCGGGCCTGCTGTCGAAGGCGGGGGTCAGCACCAAGGCCTCACCCCGCTCCGACGCGGACGCGGAGCGCACCTTCCTCCTCAAGGCCGTGGCAGGCGGCGCTTCCGGCGCGACGCTCAAGCGCCTGGCGGATCAGATTCGAGGGCGGCCCCCTTCCCATCAGGGCTTCTCCTTCAACCCGATGTCCGCGTCCGCGGGGGCCACGAAGCGCTCGGCCCCCACCAGCGCCGTGGACACCGCCGCGGCGAAGCTCAAGACGGCGATGGATGACATCTGGGGCACCGACGAGGCCGCCGTCTTCGAGGTCCTGGAGTGCCTGGATGCATCCCAGCTCAAGCAGGTGGCGGAGAAGTACGAGAAGCTGACCAGTACCCCTCTGGAAGACGCGCTCCACCTGGAGCTCGAGGGCGCGGACCTGAAGCGCGCGCTCACTGCGCTCCAGCCCCAAGCACCGGCCGCTCCCTCCGCGCCAGTGCAGGCCTCCACCAAGGCCGCCGCGACCACGAAGGTCGCCGCCGCGTCCGTCAGCGACATCCAGAAGAACCTCGACGCCATCCAGGTGACGGCCAAGGACGAGGGCACCCTCCAGCGCGGCAACGCCGTCGAGCTCAACGACCTCATCCCCCGCAACGTCGCGACCCTGAAGCCCCCCAAGGCGAAGGCCTACGCCCCGTTGAAGAAGGCGGTGGAGGCGCGCAACAAGGCGGAGGCCGCCGTCAACGCGGCCACCACCGAGCCCGCGAAGAAGGCCGCGCAGGAGAAGCTCAAGGCCGCGGAGGAGACCGTCAAGGCCGAGGGCGAGAAGGTCAAGGAGTGGCTCAGGAAGAACATTGGCGACAATCCCGCCCTCCGCGATGCCAAGGCGGCGGTGAAGGTCTCCGAACGCGCGCTCGCCGGGCTGGAGGCGAAGCAGAAGAAGGCGAAGGTTCCCAAGGACCCCGCCGAGGCGGAGACGTTCCGGCAGTCCCAGAAGACGGCGCTCGACGCGGCGAAGGCGAAGGTCACCGACGCGCAGGCCCGGATGAAGACCGTGAAGGACGGGCTGCTCGCTCGGGTCGACGCGTACGCGCCCATGGTCGGCGTCAAGCAGACCCGCTCGGACGTCACCGTGAATGGGACGACCGTGCGCATGCGGGATGGCCGCGAGACGGCCTACACGAATTCGTGGAACGCGGTGGATGGCGGCGCCGTCTCCGGGGACTCGGCCGCGCAGGTCACGTCCCAGTTGGAGAAGAGCGGCATCAGCGAGGACCGGCAGAAGGTCCTCGGGTCCATCTCCGGCCTGGAGGGCACCTTCAGCAAGGTGAACACCTGGGACATCGGGCGCGTGTCGTGGGGCTTCACCCAGTGGACGCTCGGTAAGAATGGCAATGGCACGCTCGCCGAGTTCATGCGGGACCTGAAGACGACCGACCCGGCCCAGTACGAGAAGAGCTTCGGCAAGTTCGGCATCGACATTGGCAAGGAGGGCGTGGTGCTCACCCGGCCGGACGGCACGGTGCTCAAGGGCGTCGCCGCGGCCGAGGCCATCCGCACCGACGTGAAGCTGTCCGCCATCTTCATGGCCGCGGGCGCCGACCCGGCCATGCAGCAGGCTCAAATCAAGTTCGCCAACGAGGGGAAGATCTCCGGCACCCGCGACAGGCCGGTGTCCGTGACGGGCAAGGACGCGGAGGGCCATCCCAAGAGCGCGAAGCTGAAGCTCAAGGACGTCGTCACCAGCGAGTACGGCAATGCCATCATGACCGACCTGGCGGTCAACGCCGGGTCGGGCGGAAAGGTCGCCGCCGCCGCGCTGGAGAAGTACGTGAAGGACAAGGGCGTGGACCCCGCCAAGGTGAAGGAATGGGGGCCGGACGCGGAGAAGGCCATCATCGCCGCGCTGGAGCACGCCTCGCGCTCGGAGCGGCTGGCGCACCATGCGAAGGCGGGGTTCAGCAAGGAGCCCGGTTCCTTCACGGACTGACGCAAAAGAAGGCCCCTTCCCACGCATGCGAGAAAGGGGCCCGATACTTCAAGACGACCGGGGGTGCTTCAGCTCTGGCGGCGACGGCGGATCACCGCCAGCGGCAGGCCCGCCAGCGCGAGCGCCCAGAACGGAGCGCTGCTCGCGGCGGCGCAGCCCCCGCCCTCGTCTTCGTCGCCACCCGGCTCTTGCACTACCGGCGTGCCGTTGCCCACCTTGATGCTCAGCTTCGTGGCCGCCGCGCGGTCGCCGTCGCTCTTCTGGTCCGCGTTCGCCGAATTGCCCGCGCCGAAGAGGTTGAGGGTCACGTCCGTGGCGGGCGCGACGAGCGAGAAGTTGAAGCGCAGCTCCGTGCCCGTGAAGGGCTGGGGCGCGGAGTGGGACAGCTCACTGCCCAGCTTCTTCAGCCCGGTGCCGGCCACGAGGCTGGCCCCCGCGTCGTCCACGGCGATGCCCGCGCCGCCCGTCTTCGCGGTCCCGCCCCGGATGATGAGGGTGTACTGGCCGGTGGCGCCCTTCTCCAGCGTCGAGGGGCCCTCGAACTCCACGGTGGGGGCCTCACCGCCCTTGTGGCACGTGTTGCAGGTCGCCGTGTCCTTGCCGGAATTGCCGCTGATGCCCGTGCTGGTGGCGAAGGCGGACGCCGCCCCCAACAGCGCAATGACAAACACGCCCGCGTGGCGCATCGAATTGCTGTTCATGGTCTTGGGTCCTGGGATTAGCGCAGCTGGAGGAAGGAGAAGGACAGGCCCGGCGTCTTCACCGTGGCCTTGCCGTTGTCGCCCAGCACCCGGAAGGTGGTGGACGAGGCGCCGGCCCCGAACTCGGTGTAGAGCGTCTGGTTCTCCGACTCGAAGAGGAAGACGCTGCCGGAGGTGGACGGGAAGTCGGCCTTCCGCGTCGCGGTCAGCGTGGCCAGGTTCAGCTCCCACCACTGCCAGCCGGTGCCGCTCGCGAGCGTGCGCGGATGCGAACCCTCCGACACCGGAGTGATGCTCTCATCGAGCACGCGCACGTACGCCGTTCCCGGCGTGTGGCTCGGGATGAGCGCGCCCGCGGTGCCACCGCCCACCAGCTCCGCCAGCGAGCGGTAGAAGGTCTTGTCGAAGTCCCGCGTCGTGGGATCGAACCGGAGCAGGCAGGGCTCCGGCGAGTCCGCGCCCACCACCCGGCGCGACGCCGCGCCGTACGCCTCCGTCGCGATGTAGACCTTGCCGTCGGTGCCGAGCGCGGCGTCGTGCGTGTAGCCGCAGCGGTCGTCCGTCGCGAGCGTGACGGCGTCCGTCGCCGTGTCGATGGAGACCACGCCCGCCTTCTTCGTGACGCTGCTGCCCTCCACCGGCCTCCAGCCCACGGGCATGATGATCTGCCCACCGGTCTGCACGACCGCGCCGGAGAACGCCATGACCGTGTCCGGGAGGACCAGGGCGTCCAGCGAGCGGGTGTCCGTCACGGTCATCGCCGTGGGGTTCCAGATGACGATCTTCGCGGCGTTACCGTCGAAGAAGTACGCCTTCGTCTCCGAGACGAACTGGAAGTTGGCCTGGTACTCGCCCAGCGACGTCACACCCTGGGCGCTGAAGCTCACGGTGCCCGAGGCCTCCAGCTTGCCGGCGCTGTTGAGCTTGTAGCGGGTCACCGTGGCGCTCTCGTCGCTCACCACGTAGACGGAGCCCGTCTTGGGGATGCCCACGCCCAGCGCGCGGCCGGAAATCTTGATGGCGCCGTCCAGCGACAGCGACGCGGCCTTCTCCGCGTCCGGCGTCACCAGGACGTAGCTGTCGGAGGGATCCTCCGCGAGCATCTGGGTGGTGATGGCGTACAGCGGACCGTCCGTGTCCGTTCCTTCCTCTTCGTCGTCGCCGCAGCCCGCGAACAGGGTCAGGGCGATCGCCGCGGTGGAGAGTCGCAAGGAACGCAAGGCAAACAGATGCTTCATCGGCAGTGGCCTCTTGGAGTGGGGGGATGAGCGCCTGCCCTTTCAGCCGGGACGGGGGCCCGGACATGAAAATGATAGGCATTCTCATTTTCATCCCCTCTAGAGGTCTAGACGCGTGATGTCAAGAAAGAGACGTGTTCTCCTTGAATCAGGACTACCGGGGGTGGGGTGGGAGCCCTTCGGAATCAGGCGCCGCCGAGGCGGAGCTCTTCGCCGTAGGTGACGTCCCAGTCCGTGTCGTGCGCCATGGCGAGGCGGCTCGCGCTGCCGGGGGACTCGCCGGTGGGGAGCTGGAAGTCGAGCCCGATACGCCGGTCCTGGCACTCGCTCCTATAGTCCTCTCATGAAGGACGCTTCCGCCCCGCTCCGCTCCATCGTCGCCCTGCCCCTGACGCAGGAGGGCTTCGCGCCCTTTGGCGACGTCGTGTCCGCCGGGCTCAAGAGCGGCGCTTCGGCGAACCAGGGCACCGCTGTGCGCTTCGACTGGTCGGCGCGGCTGGAGAACGGCCGGCCGGGTGCGAAGCCCAACCTCGCGGTGTTCCGCTCCGTGCCGCAGCCGCTTCCCTTCACCGTGAAGCTGCTGGAACACCATCCCCAGTCCAGCCAGGCGTTCCTGCCCATGCGCTGCTCGCGCTTCCTGGTGTGCGTCGCGCCGACCGCGCCTTCGGGCGGGCCCGACCTGGACGGGCTCGTGGCGTTCGTCTGCGGCCCCGGCCAGGGCGTGAACTACCACCAGGGCGTGTGGCACCACCCCATCATCGCGCTCGATGAACCGGCCGAGTTCGCGATGCTGGCGTGGGAGGACGGGCGCGCGGAGGACTGCATCGTGCGGCAGTTCTCCACGCCCGTCTCCGTCGTCGTCGGGGACTGAGCAGTCCCCTACCTTTCCGTCTTCGGCTGACGCGCGAGCCAAGCGCGCCACTCCTCGGCGGTCTCGTACTGCTCACCGGAGAGCTGCTTCAGTACCAGGACCGCAGGCTCGCTGTTGATGGGTATCTGGAGCGCGGACATCTCCACCAGCCGCTCCCCCAGTTGGCGGAGCAGTCCGGCCCGCTGTGCCTTCAGGGCCTCCGGCGGCAGGTCCGCCAGAAGGTAGGTCAGCAGATAGGTCGCCTTGTTGCGGTCGCTCGAGTTTGGCAGCGCCACCGCGTCCGCCACCGTAGCCACGTCCAGCAGCGGCTTCGTCGCGGCCTCCTGCGTGGCCGTCAGCACGCGCAGCACGTTGTTGCGCACCCCGTAGTCCGGATCCCGAATGAAGGGCTCCAGCCGCTTCACGGTCTCCTCGGCCGTAGGCGCGTAGGCCATCAGGGACGCGGCCGCGCCTCGCTTCCCCGGGTCCGATTCCTCGCGCAGGACGGCGCTCAGCGCGTCCATCTGCTGGGGCACCTTCGCGAGGAACTCCGGTTCGTAGGCCGCGAGGTCCGGATGGCCGAACCCACCAATGCAGTGCGCCACCTTGCAGCTGGAGTCCTCGGCGAGCTTGCCCATCATCTGGAGCATGTTCAGGCGCTCCTTGTACGCGTCCCACCGGGCGACCAGCCCTTCTGGATCGGCGGGGTGGCCCTTGGGTTCGGGCAGGAAGCGCAGCCGGGCTGCGTCCTCGGCGTCCACCATGTCCATCACCACATAGGCGGTGCCCTTGCGCTCATCGGCGAAGTAGATGGACATGCCCACGTGGGCGTAGGCGAGGCCGTACTGCTCGCGCAGCGCGGCCTCCTTCTGCTTGAAGACGGCGGCGCTGTGCACGATGGGCTTGCCCAACTCCAGCCCCATCACGCGCTGAACCGCCTCGCGGTCCACCTTCCGCGAACCGAACGCATCCACCCCCATGAGCGTCATCACAGGGAACGGAGGTTCGGGCGCCTTCGACAGGTTGGCGCGGGCCTCCGCCACGATGCCGCTCCACGCGGGCAGCGTGTGCAGCGCCGCCAGCTCCGGGTTGTATTCGAGGTGATCCGCGTCGAAGTAGCCACCCTGGACCGCCTGCTTCAGCACCTCCACGGCCGCGTCCGTGTGGCCCGCGAGCGAGGCACACCCCGCCGCGCGATAGAGGGAGTCCGCGCGGTCCGGCCCCTCCCCGCTCGCTTCTCCGGAGGCGCGGAAGCGCTCCGCGCACCGCTCGAAGTCCAGCGCCTCATAGGCCTGCTCTGCTTCCGCCGAGAGCTGCTGCGCTCGCGCCGCCGGGTCCGCCGGCTTTGGAGCATGCGCACAGCCCGCACCCAACGCGACCACACCCAGCGCCATCACGAATCGCATCTGGACCAACCTTTCGAGAAAGCGCGTATCTCATGCAAGCTGCGCGCAGGTTTCAAGGAGCCCCAACCATGGCCAACGCCATCTCGAAGACCGCGTACTACACCCTGGCCTGCCGGGCGGAGGACGCGCGCAAGCCGCGGCCGCTGTGCAATGACACCTTCGCGGCCCGCTTCATGGATGACGAGGCGCGGCGGATCTGGACACGATTCCAGTCCTTCGACCGGCCCAACGCGAGCAACGCCGCGAGGCACCGGATCATCGACGCGCTGGTGCAGGAGGAGCTGGACCGCGCTCCCGACGCGCGGGTGGTGGTGCTGGGCGCGGGCTTCGACACGCGGGCCTACCGACTGCGTGGAGGCCGGTGGCTGGAGGTGGACGAGCCCGCCATCCTCACGCTCAAGGACGCGAAGCTGCCGGTGACGGAGGCGAAGAATCCGCTCGAGCGGCTCCCCATCGACTTCGGGACGGAGTCACTCGCCCGGAAGCTTGAGCCGTACCAGGATTCGCGGCGCACGCACGTCATCATCGAGGGCGTGCTCATGTACCTGTCCACCGCGCAGCGCCGGGACATGCTCACGGTGCTCCAGCAGGTGTTCCCCCACCACGCCGTGTACTGCGACCTGATGCGCGCCAGCTTCCAGCGCGAGTACAGCGCCGACATTCACGCGGTGCTCGCCAGCATGGGCGCGTCCTTCCGGGACATGACGGACACGCCGGAGTCCCTCTTCCTGGAGGCGGGCTACACGGCCGCGTCCTCCACCTCCGTGCCCCAACGCGCGCTGGAGCTGGCCGGGAAGCGCGTCCCGGCGTTCCTCGTCCGGCGGTTCATGCAGCCGGTTCGCGACGGCTACCGCATCTGGAAGTTCGAGCGGCGCTGACGCCTCACTTCGCCTTCGGCGCCGCGGGAGCCTGTCCCAGCGCAACGCTCCCCAGGATGAGGGTGCCCGCCGCCAGCATGGTGGGCGTCACCGGCTCGCCCAGGAGCAGCCAGGCCCAGGTCAGCGCGAACAGCGGCACCAGGTAGGTGACGACGGCGGCGCGCGGAGCGCCAATGCGCTGGATGAGGCGGTAGAACACCGCGTACCCGAAGCCGGTGCAGATGACGCCCAGGGCCGTCGCCGCCAGCCAGGGGCGCATGCCGATGGGCTCCGTGGGCCACGTGGCCACCGCGAAGGGCAGCAGCAGCACCGCGCCGCAGGCCAGCGTGGCGGCGGCGACCGCGGCGGCTGGCAGTCCGGTGAAGTGGCGGCGCACCAGGTTCGAGCCGATGCCATAGAGGAACGCGCCCGTGGTCCCCGCCGCCGCGGCCCAGGCGACGCTCGTGCCCGCGGCCTTGCCGCTGGCCAGCACCACCACCCCGGCGAAGCCCACGAACAGCGCCACCGCGCGCCGGCCCCCGATGCGCTCGCCGTAGAAGAGGAACGCCACCAGGGCCGTGAAGAGCACCGCCATGCTGTTGGTGATGGCCCCGACACCCACGGGGGCCTGCCGCGCGGCCCAGGCGAACAGCGTGAAGGGCACCGCCGCGTTGACGACGCCCACCAGCGCCAGCCGGGGCCACAGCGCGGGACGGAGGGCCGAGCGCGCGCGCCAGAGGAAGGGCATCAGCACCGCCGCGCCCAGCACCAGGCGCAGCGCCACCAGGGGAATGGGGCCGAAGGCCGGCGCAGCGATGCGCAGGAACAGGAAGGACGTGCCCCAGATGGCCGCCAACCCGCCCAGTTCCAGCGGCGTGAGCCACGCCCGGTTGAAGGTGGGAGTCACGGCCTGGGGATGGGTGGGAACGGATGCGCTCATGGCGGCCCCCTCGTACGAGGAAGGAATCTGACTTCTGTCTGGCCCTCTCTTCACGCCGAGGCCCTTTCTTCACAAGCGCATCCTTTCCGTGTCAGACATGAGCCAGATTTGAGGCTCGTCCCCATGCCCCTTCACACCGACCTACTCCCCGCCCTGGCGGCCTTCGAGTCCGCCGCCCGCCACCAGAACTTCGCCCGCGCGGCGGAGGAGCTGCACCTGACCGCGAGCGCCGTCAGCCACCACGTCCGCAAGCTGGAGGACCGCCTGGGCGTCGCGCTCTTCCAACGGCATGCCCGGGGCGTGGCGCTGACGGCCGAGGGGCGCCAGCTCGCGGACGCCGCCAGCAACGCCCTGTCGGACATGGACCACGTGCTCGGGGGCCTCAAGCATTCGCGGGACGAGGACGCCGTGGTGCGCGTCACCACGGTGCATTCGCTGGCCTATGCGTGGCTGCTGCCGCGCATGCCGGAGTTCACCACGCGGCATCCGCGCATCCGGATCCACGTGGACACGGAGATGGCGCTCACCCGCTTCGACGAGGGCGGGCCGGACCTGGGCATCCGCTACGGCCAGGGGCCCTGGCCCGGCCTCAGCGCGCAGCCGCTCATGGACGACGCCCTGTTCCCCGTGGCCTCGGCGCGGCTCGCGGGCATCGAGCACGTGCGCGACGCGGCGGACGTGGCGAAGCTCCCGCTCATCGCGGACCTGAGCCGTCAGGGCTGGCAGGACTGGTTCCGCTCGGCGGGCGTGCGCGGGGCCAGGTTCGAGGAGCGCTACAGCTTCAGCGACACCACCGGCGCGCTGATGGCCGCGGTGCAGGGCCTGGGCGCGGCGCTGGCGCGCGAGAAGATCGCCACGCCCTACTTCGCGGACGGCCGCCTCATCCGGCTGCCCGGGCCCATCGTGCCCACCCGCGCCAGCTACTTCGTGGTGTACCCCGCGCACCGGCGATTGCGTCCTGCCGCGCGCCTCTTCGTGGACTGGCTCTTGGCACAACGCGACAGCGCGTCAGTGCCGCCGCCCGCGACGCAAGGCGTTGCACCGTCACGCAGGAAAGTTTCCCAACAACACGCTTCAGCCCAGGGTGATGACAAACCCTCCCAATGACATGCATTTACTTGTCTGGGAAACAGGTTCACAGTGGCCGCGCCGTTCCCTCACGAGGAGCACGCATGCGCACTCTGGTGAAGTCGCTGTTGGCTTTCTCCGCTGTGGTGTCGCTGGCCCCCACGGCTGCCCTTGCCATTCCGCCCCAGTGCATCGACTGTTGGCTGCCCGACTGCAACGTGCTGTGTCACATTGGGTCGGAGCAGATGACCTGTGCTGAGTACTACGGCTACGCCTGCGTTGCCGGCGCGGCGGTCTCCGAGCCCACCGCATCCGTGACCGGAGCCGAGGCCCGCCAGGCCGAGGACGCATCGCAGGTGTGCAGCGAGGAGCACCCCGCCGCCGAGCAGTCCCTCACCGCCGGCACCTGAGCCGCGGTCCGTTTCCTCGCGAGGCCCGGGCTTCATGTCCGGGCCTCGCTGTCGTTCCTGTCGTGACACGTACCGGCCGTGCGCTCCGACGGTGAACCACTCCCCAGCCCCCAGGCAGCCAGGCACCCCCGCACTTTCGCTTGTGTCCGCCTCCCCTGCTCCGTAGGTTGCGGGCAGTTATATGGGCTCCCATACAAATCGGCCGCCACCACCCCCGGAGGTATCCGGAGAGGTGCGCGCGGCCATGGACGGCGTGCGGCGGCTGGTACGGCTGCTGCGAGTTTCCGCTCGCGCTTCCGAACGGCTGGTCGGTATCAGCGGCGCCCAACTCTTCATCCTCCAGGAACTGGCGGAGAGCGGGCCCTGCTCCATCAATACGCTCGCGGAGCGCACGCTCACGCACCAGAGCAGCGTGTCCGTCGTCGTCACCAGGCTCATTGAGCAGGGGCTGGTGAGCCGCCGCCGCTCCGACGAGGACGGCCGCCGCGTGGAGGTGGCGCTGGAGCCCAAGGGCCGCGCGCTCATCCGCAAGGCGCCGCCCATGGCCCAGGCCCGGCTCATCTCCGGGCTGCGCGGGATGAAGCCCGACGTGCGCGCGGGACTGGTCCAGGGGCTGGACGCATGGGTGCGCGCCCTGGGGCTCGACGGGGACGTGGCCCCGCTCTTCTTCGAGGAAGAAAACGCGCGCCCTTCGCGGCGCGGAAAGACACAGGAGCACACCGATGAAGAAACCTGATGGGGAACGCATCGAAGAGGGCCTGGGCGAGGGCGCGGAGGCGCGTTCCAGCCTCCCCGTGGCCCCGTCGATGGGCCCCGCGCTCGCCAGCCTGCGCACCCCTCCCGTCTCCGTGTCGGTGGACTCCCGCACCGTGCTCATCAGCGGCATGGCGGTGGTGCTCGCGGTCCTCGCGGGCCTGGTGGCGCAGGGGCTGGGCTCCCTCATCCACTTCGTCACCAACCTGGCCTTCTTCGGGCGCCTGTCCGTGCAGCCGGTGTCGCCCGGAGACAACACGCTGGGCGGCTGGGTCATCCTGGTGCCCGTGGCGGGCGCCATCATCGTGGGGTTGATGGCGCGCTACGGCTCGCGGGCCATCCGGGGCCACGGCATCCCGGAGGCCATGGAGCAGGTGCTGTTCAACCAGAGCCGCATCCCGCCCCGCATGACGCTGCTCAAGCCCCTGTCGGCGGCGATCGCCATCGGCACCGGCGGCCCGTTCGGCGCGGAGGGGCCCATCATCGCCACGGGTGGCGCGCTGGGCTCGCTGCTGGGACAGGTGCTCCACGTCACCGCGGACGAGCGCAAGGCGCTGCTCGCCGCGGGCGCCGCCGCGGGCATGGCCGCCACGTTCGGCGCGCCGGTGTCCGCCGTGCTCCTGGCCGTGGAGCTGCTGCTGTTCGAGTTCAAGCCCCGCTCCGTCATCCCCGTGGCCCTGGCCACCGCCACCGCCACCGGCGTGCGCATCGCCTTCATGGGCGGCGCGCCCGCGTTCGCCATCCCGGACCTGACGACTCCGTCCGGCAGCGCGCTCGCGTTCTACGGCGTGATGGGCCTCTTCATCGGCGCAGCCTCCGTGGCGTGCACGCGCGCGGTGTACTGGCTGGAGGACATGTTCGAGAAGCTGCCCATCCACTGGATGTGGTGGCCCGCGCTGGGCGCCATCGTCGTGGGCGTGGTGGGCTTCGTGTCCCCGCGCACGCTGGGCGTGGGCTACACCAACATCGAGGACATCCTGTCCGGCCGCTTCGTGGGGACGGCGATGCTCGTCTTCTGCGCGCTCAAGTTCATCTCCTGGTCCGTCGCGCTGGGGAGCGGCACTTCAGGAGGAACGCTGGCGCCCATCTTCACGCTGGGCGGCGGCCTGGGCTCCGGCCTGGGGTTGCTGGCCACGCAGCTGTTCCCCAGCCTGGGCGTGGACGTGCGCGTCGCGGCGCTGGTGGGCATGGCCGCCCTCTTCGCGGGGGCGTCACGCGCGCTGCTCGCGTCGGTGGTGTTCGCCTTTGAAACCACGCGGCAGCCGCTGGGCCTCTTGCCGCTGCTCGCCGGCTGCGCGGCGTCCTACCTGGTGTCCGCGCTGCTCATGCGGCACTCCATCATGACGGAGAAGCTGGCCCGCCGAGGCGCCCGCATCCCCACGGAGCTGGGCGCGGACGCGCTGGGGACGGCGCTCGTGCGCGACCACGGCCTCAAGCTCGTGGTGACGCTGCAGGCGGACATGCTCCTGGAGGAGGTGCGCACGTGGCTTGCGTCCGACGCCTCGGGCTCCAAACACCAGGGCTTCCCCGTCGTGTCCCGGGAAGGGACGCTCGTGGGCGTCGTCACGCGCAGGGACCTGCTGGATGGCCTCGCGAGCGAAGGCCGGCGGCTGCGAGACGTGGTGAAGCGGCCGCCCGCGGTCGTCTTCGAGGACAGCTCCCTGCGCGAGGCGGCGGACCTGATGATGGACGAGGGCGTGGGCCGCCTGCCCGTCGTCTCCCGCGCGCAGCCCCAGCAGGTCGTGGGCATCCTCACCCGCAGCGACCTGCTCGCGGGCCACCGGCAGCGGCTGGCGAACGAACGCACGCGGGAGCGCGGCCTGGGCCCCACGCGTCCTCCGGCGCCCCGGCCCGCGTGAGCGCTCCGGCTCAGGTCGTCGCGGCGACCCGGGCCGGACCTGCCTTCGCCTCCTGCTCGCGGCGCAGCGCCGCGAGCGTCTGGCGGATGCCTTCCGCGTACGGCGTCTTCTGCACCGTGCCCAAGAGGCCGCGCAGCGCGGAGTCGTCCATCAGCACGGGGTTCGTGAGCAGGTAGTACATCTCCACCAGCTCCCGCATGAAGGGATCGAAGAGGCCCGCCAACCGGACCATCCCCTTCCCCATGGCCATCGTCTTCGGCGCGTGGCCCGCCTGCGCGAACATCTCCTTCACCATCTCCCGCTGCGTGGTGGCGCCCGCGCCCGCCAGGTTCCAGAAGCGGCCGTACGCGCGCGGCTCGTCCATCAGCGCGGTGACGAAGGGGCCCACGTCGTTCACGAAGACGAACTCATGCGGCGTGTCCAGCGGCCCGATGAGCGGCGCGCGCTTGCCCTGGTTCGCCGCGACGAAGGCCCGGTACAGGAAGCTGCGCTCCACGCCCGGCCCGTAGAAGTCCGGCAGCCGGAGGATGGTGCCTTTGATTCTTCCCGCGGCGTCCGCCTCCAGCAGCAGGTCCTCCTGCGCCTTGCGCATGCGCCCCTTGTAGGAATTCGGCTCGCGCGGATGGGACTCCGTCACCGTCGCGGTGCGCGGCAGGCCGTAGGGATAGACCGTGCCGATGAGCACCACCCGCTCCACGCCCTCCGCGATGGCCGCGTCCAACGTGCGGCGCATCAACTCCGGGTGCAGGTGGAACTGCCAGTAGTTCACCCCCACCATGTAGATGAGGGTCCGCACGCCCCGCGCCGCGGCCCGGATGGAGGCCGGGTCCTCCGGATTCCACATCACCACCTCCGCTCGCGGATCCGCGCCGAACTCCCTGCGCAGGCTGCCCTCCGAGCGCCCCACCACCCGGTAGGCCCGCCCCTGCGCCTGGAGCGCCCGCGCCACGGACTGACCGATGACGCCCGAGGCGCCGAACAACGCCACCGTTTCCATGTCGCTCTCCCGGAAAATTGAACGGACCGGCTTTTTATGAACACCGTTCGGTGAACGCCGTTCATTTATTGCTGTCCGTTCGTTACGTCAAGGCCTACCCTCGTGACATGGGCATCACGGAGCGCAAGGAGCGACAGCGGGCGGAGCTGCGGGGGAACATCCTCCGGGTGGCTCGCGACATGGTGATGAAGGAGGGGTTCGGGGCCCTCTCCATGCGCAAGCTGGCGGACGCGGTGGAGTACGCGCCCGCGACGCTCTACCTGCACTTCGAGAACCGCGACGCCATCGCGCGGGAGCTGTGCGTGCGCGGCTTCCAGGAGCTGCTCGCGGCGCTGGAGCCGCCGGCCACCGTGAAGGAGCCCGTGGAGCGGCTGTCACGCATGGCGGAGGCCTACGTGGCCTTTGGCCTGAAGCACCCGGAGACCTACCGCCTCATCTTCATGGAGGACCCCAAGCTGTCCGCGGAGCTCTTCCAGGACAAGCAGCACGGCGAGGGCCCCCGGTCCTTCGCACTGCTGGTGAGGGCCTTCGAGGACCTGAAGGCAGCCGGCCGGGCCCCGGAGGCCACTCCCGCGGAGCAGCTGGCGGAGGTCTTCTGGGCGGGGCTGCACGGCATCATCAGCCTCAAGCTCACCTGCTCCGGGTTCCAGGGCTCACCGGCGGAGGCGCTGGCGCGAACCCTCGTCGCCTCGCTGGTGCAGGGCCCGAAGCCCGCGCGGCGCTCCCGGTAGCTTTCGCCTCCACCCGCCGGGTGGCGTCCCGCGGCACGGCGCGGCCACGTGCCCGATACCGTCTTTTTACGTCGTGTATTGGATAGGGCCCTGTTTCATGGGGGAGGCTGGCGGGCGACCGAAGGGCCGCCGACTGGCATCCCGGTAACACGCCGTGTGAAGATTGGACGTCCCATGAAAAGGTCCCTTTCAACCCATCCCGGTGAGTCGGGCCAGGTGCTCGTGGAGTCCGCGCTGGTCATCCCGGTGATGGTGTTCCTCATCCTGGGCATCCTCCAGCTGGGGACGCTCCACCACGCGCGGCTGATGACGGAGTACGCCGCGTACCGGGCGGCGCGCGCGGGCATCGTCAACAGCGGCGACTGCGAGATCATGAAGAAGGCCGCCTACGCGGCGGTCCTGCCCACCCTGGGCCCCCCCAGCTCCGGCGGCAAGGGCCGGGTGGACACGCTCATCAACGTGGCGAAGGTCCATGACGCGTACACGGTCGGAAGCCAGGCCGCCCAGAACCAGCGCTTCCAGCAGGTGGACCTGGAGCGCGTGCGGGTGGAGGTGACCAACCCCCGGCGCAGCCAGCTGCCCACCCTCTTCGCCTCCTACGGCTCACACATGCAGGGCCTGGAGGTGGACTACGACGACATCCGCAACGCGCAGGTCATCGAGGCCAACCTCCTCACGGTGCGCATCACCTACTTCTATGAGATGCGCATCCCGTTCGCGAACTGGCAGCTGCACGCGTTCTACATGGGCCGCGAGGCGCTGAACGGCCTGGCCATGCGGGGCGTCAACTTCACCACCCAGAAGGTGAACGGCGGCAGCCTCACGGACCACCTGGAGGACGCGGGCGCGGGCCAGAGCCCGGACCACAAGAAGATCCGCGCGCTCGCGGACAGCAACGTCTTCGCCATCCCCGTCGTCGCGACCTATTCGATGCGCATGCAGTCCAACCTCCTCAACAGCGGCTCGCACGGTCCCAACGCGTGCGCCGTGGACGGCTAGCGTCTCCCCCGGCGCCGGCCAGAAGGACCCCCTCGATGTTTCGGATTCTGCGGAGGCTGCGGCGCGACGAGCGCGGACAGGCCATGGTGCTGGGGGTGGTGGTCATGCTGGTGCTGGCCGTCACCGTCATGGTGTCGGTGAACATCGGCCAGGGCGTGTACGAGAAGATAAAGCTGCAGGACGCCGCGGACGCGCAGGCGTACTCGCTGGCGGTGAAGGAGGCGCGGGCCTACAACTTCCTCGCGTACACCAACCGCGCGATGATCGTGCACTACTCCGCGATGCTCACGGTGATGTCCTACGTGAGCCACGCGGTGTACCTGGACCGCACCATCGGCGTGGCGGCCAAGTACCTGCAATACATCCCAGGCATCGGCGCTGTCTTCGCCGCCGTCTCCACGGCGATAAAAACGTGGAAGGTGACGGTGGAGACCATCTCCCGGTTACTCATCCCGGTGCTGACAGCGCTCAACATCGCGCTGTGGCTGGCCCAGGAGGCGATGCTGACGGGCACCCTCTTCGACCTCTACACCTCCAAGGGGCACGGGAACGTCATCGAGACGACCGACCCGAAGGCGGTCGTCACCAAGGACATGAATTCAGGGGACTCCTTCACGAAGACCGCCACGGTCTCCGCGTTGTTCAAGAACTCGACCGACATCAACTACTCCAACGCCAAGAACTTCCTGCACGTCCTGGACGACGGCCCCTTCAGCAGCAGTCCCACCATGGGTGTGGACCCCACCGGCATGATGACGCGGGGGAAGCTGGTGACGGGCAACAAGCTGTCGGATCCGAACATGGCCAAGTACCGCCTGCTCATGGGCAACCTGGCCAACGGCGTGCGCCGGCGGTGGACGGCCGAGGGCGAGGGGCCCATCCTCATCGGGCGCAGGTGGGAGTTCCGGCTGTGCGTCGTCATTGGCGAGCTGCGCATCCGCAAGACGGCGGACAGTCAAATCAAGAGCTTCGACGAGAACTTCGAGAACAACCGCAAGGATCAGCTCTTCGCGTCGGACGACATCCGCATCGAGGTGCGCCCCACCTGCTTCATCTTCGGCTGGAGCGACGTTTTCCGGCTGCGCTTCCGGGCGGCGGCGGACAACCGGGGCGGCTTCCACCAGGAATACGGCTCCAACAAGACGGATGACCACCACCCCTGGATGGGCATCACGCCGTTCGTCACGTCCGACACCAGCTTCGTCACCCCCCGGCAGAACCACTTCGGCTACCCGTGCAACCTCATCGTCCTGGGCAAGGACATGGGCGCGGACCGCACCGGCAACAAGCCGGTCTACGAGATGGAGAACCTGTCCCAGAACGCGTTCATGGCGGGCAGCGGCAGCGGCGAGTACGACAAACTCCTCAAAGAGAACACCCAAGAGGGCATCCGCGAGTCGTACCTGGACATGACCTGGCGTTACGTGGGCGGCAAGCAGGACGGCTACGCGGCGGACTTCCGCGAGCGCACGGGCGGCATGATGGCCATGGCGGTGGGCCGCGCCATCTACCACCGGCCCAACGCGTGGAAGGAGGAGCCCAACTTCTTCAACCCGCTCTGGACCGCGCGACTGGCGCCCATCAACACGCACTGGGACGAAGACCACCTCAAGTGGATGGTGCCCGCCTGGGAGGACAGCGAATGGCTGCTCAACGGCATCAACTACTGACGCGGCCGGGCCGCCGCGCGGCGCGGGGTTCAGCGACGGTGGAGCTGGCGCTCCTGGCGCCGCTGCTCGTCGTGCTGGTCCTCTGGGCGAACTACTTCTGGGAGGTGCAGCGCGCGCGCCTGAAGATGGCGGAGATGGCGCGCTTCGTGGCCTTCGAGCGCACGGTGCGCCAGGACCTCAACGCCGTCGTCGCCGAGGCGAGGACGCGCTACCAGGACCTGGACGGCTCCACCAAGACGGGCACGCTGGGCACGGCCTACCGCAACGGGCTCACCATCAACGTCCAGGCCCGGAACGCGGAGGCGCCGCTCGAAGAGGTGGGGATGTCCGACCTGGGTGCGCAGTCGGGCGTGGGGGGCATCGCGGCCGCCGCGGTCAGCGCGCTGGGCGGCTCGCCGGCGCAGCTGGCCCAGGACATGGGCTTCGACCCCAGCGTCGGGGCGGTCCAGACGGACGTGCAGATCCGCCTGGTCAACCGCATCATTCCCCGGGAGATCGCGCTCTACACGACGGGCTTCGACGGCAATCAGCTGGACCTCCACTTCGAGGAGCACTTCTACCTCTACCACGACACGTGGAGGGCCTGGGGGCCGGGTGAGAATCCCGCGCAGACCTATCCCCGCGTGGAGCAGCTCACGCACGACCGCTCGAGCAACATCGTCTACGCGGGCGTGAGCGGCGGGACGCTGAACTCCATCGGGTCGGTGCTGGGCGTGCTGGGGATCGACTTCCCCTTCTCCGATGAATACATCCGCCAGTCCGTGGTCATCCGCGAGGTGCCGGCCGCGGGCAACTTCAACGCGGTCCGGCCCACGCGCACGGTGCCCGGCGACGTGCTCCAGGCCGCCTACTGGCGCAACGACACGAGCTACTGCTACGGCAACTGCGAGCCCAGCGCCATCAATACCAAGCGTGGCCTCTCCAGCTCCACCGGCCGGGATGCCAACTGGCCCATGCGCGCGTACCGGTGCCGGGGCAACTTCTTCCAGGGCGCCACCATCTCCAACGCGCCGGAATCCATCTACACGAAGTCCACCTCCGCGGCGGCGGCGTACTTCCACTACAGCGACGACGCATGCACCCTCCCATGAGTGGGCTGACGGACCGCACGGGCGCGCTCACGCGCTGGCTGGGCCTGGGCGGACTGCTCGCGCTCGTGGCCACCGCCGTGGTGTTGAAGGATCCGCCGGCTCCGGCGACGGCGCTCCCGGCGAAGCCGCCCTCGCAGCCGGAGGTCGCCCTGCCCCCGGCGCCGCCGTTCCCTGATGCGGGCGTGGGCAAGTTGATGCGCGTGATGCCGTCCTTCCCCGGCGCGGTGATGGTGCCCATGGGCCGGCTGATGACCAATGGCAGCCCCATGGAGATGGGCTACTTCGACACGGATCATCCGCCGGGCGAGGTGCTGGAGTACTACGCGCGGGAGTTCCGGCTGCGCGGCCGCAACATCGTCACGCAGGACGACGGCTCGGGTGGCGGCTCCGTGAACTACTACGACGAGCGGATGGGCGCGCTGGTGGCCGTCACCACCATCCGCGCGGGCGGTGCCACGACGCGCACGCTGGTGTTCCCCTCGCTGGTGGAGGCGCCCGAGGGCATCCACCTGCAGGGGACGGCGCCCGCGTCGCTGCCGCAGCCTCCGGGCGTGGTGACGGTGCTGCGCCTGGACGAAGGCAGCGGCGGCGCCAGCGCGGGCAGCACCACGCTCACGCAGGTGGCGCATGGCACGCCCGCGATGCTCGCGGAGTTCTACCGGGCGCAGATGCCCTCTCGCGGCTACATGCCTTCGGGCGGGCGCCTGGCGAAGGGCGTGGAGCTCCTGGAGTTCGAGCGCCCCGGTGAGCGGCTGTCGCTGACGCTGTCGCCGCTCGACAAGGACGGTCCCCCCGAATCCCTCATCACGTTCGTGATGGAACGTGCCCCTCTTCCCCAGGAGTCGAATCGATGAATGGCTGGTTGTCGCGAGGCTACCGGTGGCTGCGGCGTCCCCGTTCGCGGGGGCAGGCCATGGCGGAGTTCACGGTGTTGCTGATGGTGTTCATTCTCACCGGCGTCTCCATCACCACGTTCGCGCCGGATATGTTCGCGGCGCTCACCATCTACATCCGCGGCTTCTACTGCGTGCTGGGCTACCCCTTCGGCTGAGGCCCCGGCTCAGGGCACGGGCAGCCGGGGCAGCGTGAGCGGCACAACGTCCAACATGGGACGGGCTCCGGTGCCGCTCTTGCGCGCCGTCCAGGTGACCTCCGCGTCGCGCAGGGACTCCACGCCGAACACCGGCACCGTGGCCGCCGTCACCACGGTCACCTGCTCGCCGGACGCCAGGCGGAAGGTCTGCTCCCGTCCCTTGCCAGCGAAGAGGCCGGTGCGCAGGTCGGTGTCGCGCTGGCGGACGGGCGCGCCCCGGAGCGCGGCGTGGTCCGCGACCAGGTCCACCGGGATGGCGACGGGGGTGTTGGGCGGCACGGTGATGGCCAGCCGCTCCACCACGGCGCGGCCGGTACCGGCGCGAGCCACCCAGGCGATGATGAGGGCGCGGGGCGTCGTCTGGTAGTCCAGCTCCACCTGGTAGAGCGTGTCGCGTTCGCGCGGCGTCTCGCCCACGACGGCGGCGCGCACGGGGAAGGTGACCTGCTTCGAACGGACGGTGTATTCCACCCACGTGCCCACGACGGGCTGGAGCTGGCCGTAGAGCAGCAGCGGCGGCACCAGGGCGCGTGCCTCCGCGAGGCGCTCGGGGGCGATGGGCGGATCCTCGGGGGCGGGCGTTCCCGCGTCGGAGGTGGCCACCGTCGTAGTGGGCGGGGCGGGAGCGATGCCCGCGTCGGGCGCGGCGGACGTGGCCGGCGTGGCGGAGAGCAGCACGGCGGTGCACACGGGACACAGGAGGCGGCGCATGGGAACAGCACTATCGGTCCGGGGCTCCGCGCCGGACAAGTCCGGGGGACACATGGGACGGCTGCTGACGCTGCTCGCGTTGCTGCTCGTGGGCCTGGGGGCCCTGCCCGCGCGGGCGCAGGACGGCGCACCGGATGCGCTGTTCGGCCTGCCGCTCGTCGTGCGTGAAGGCGGCTGGGCGCGCTACGTGAACACGTCGCCGGACGGGCCTCCGGAGTTCGTGATCAAGCTGGGCGGTCCGGGACGCCACGAGGGCAAGCGTGGCCGCTGGGTCCTCATTGAGCTCGACGTCCCCGCCACCGGACGCGTGGGCTTCGACTTCCTGGTGGAGGGCGAGCGCTTCAGCGCGAAGAGCGTGCTGCTCATGCGTTTGCGAGTGCCCGGCCGTCCGCCGAACGACACGCCCGCGCCGTTCAACCAACCGGGCGCCGAGCGGAGGCCCCACCCGCTGCGGACGACGACGGAGACCCTCGCCGGCAAGAAGCTGGCGGTGTCGGAGTACTCGTACGCCGGAGGCATCACCGCCCAGTGGTCCCCCAGCGTCCCGGTGCTGGGCCTGGTGCGCGTCTCCGGCACGCAGTCCTTCCAGCTGGAGGCCTTCGGCGTGGGCGGAGACCCGTGGAAGGACGCTACCTCCGCCGGGAAGTAAGGCCCGCCCCGACGAGCGCGGTCCGCACCGCGTCCTCGTCCGAGCTCGCGAGCCGAGCGGCCAGCAGCAGCCGCGTCCCGTGCCCCGCCTGGAGGCGCACGCGAGGCAGGTCGCCCGTCTCCCGCTGGAATGTGAACCACTCCAGCCGGGAGAACGGCGTGCGCCGCCCCAGCGAATCGATGAAGCCCGTGGGGCCGAGGAACAGCGCGGGCACTCCATGCAGGCCCACGCCCGCGAGCCACCCGGCGACGCCCAGGCAGAACGTGGCGAGCGCGGGCCGGCCCTCCGACGAGAAGAGCCGCAGGCCCACCAGCGCCAGCACGGCCATGGTCGCGAGCACCAGCGCATAGGTGCCCATCTCCGCGCGCGAGCGCAGCGCCAGGAGCCTTCCGCCGCGCAGCAGCCCCACGAGCGCGCCCAGCGCCACGAGCGCCAGGCCCGCCGCGGCCACCGCCACGGCCAGCGCCATCATCCCGGGACGGCCTCCCAGCTCCCGCGACTCGCGCACGAGCCACGCCGCGGAGCCCGTGAAGAAGGCCAGCGTCACGCCATGGAAGGCGGCCGTGGAGACGGGGCGCGTGGGGACCAGGGAACGACTCACCCGGTTGTCTCTACACCACCTGAGCCCCAGGACCCGAGCACCCACCCGGGAAACCTCCGGCATCCCATGGTTCCGGAACTACCAGAAAAAGCCGCTTTCAATGAATTTACATATCTCTTAGAATCTTTTCCGACGTCGCGGCCCCGGCGTTCCGGGGTCGATCACCCCCGCAGTCTCCAGGAGGTTCCGGATGCTTCGTCGCACCGCCCTGGCCCTCGTCCTGTGCGCCACGTCCTGCACACAGGCTGAAGGGCCCTCCGCAACAGAGTCCCCTCCCCCCGAACAGCAGGAAGTCCTGGGCCGGGCCGAACAGGCCGCCGAGTCCCTGGAGACGCCCGGTGAGGCGAACAGCATCCGCTTCCTGGAGCAGTCCTCCTTCGGTCCCAAGCTGGCGCGCGGCGTGGCCCCCGCGCCGGTGGGCACCGTGGAGCGCGTGATGTCCGTGGGCATCACCCAGTCGCTCACGGACCAGTTCGCGCTCCAGCCCGCCACGCCGTACGACGGGGAGAGCGCCCAGGACCTGGGCTCGCAGTTCTTCCAGCGCGCGGTGACGGGGGAGGATCAGCTCCGCCAGCGCGTGGCGTTCGCGCTCAGTCAGATCCTCGTCGTCTCCCAGAACGGCATCCCGGAGTCCACGAAGACGCCCTACGCGGACTCCAAGGTGGCGCTCGCGGGGTACATGAACCTGCTGTCGCAGCACGCCTTCGGCAACTTCCGCACGCTGCTGGAGGCCGTGACGAAGGACCCCGCCATGGGCCGCTACCTGGACATGGCGAACAACCGCGCCTTCGACAAGAACGGCAACCCCATTGACCCGAACGAGAACTACGCGCGGGAGATGCTCCAGCTCTTCACGCTGGGCACGGACAAGCTGAACAACGACGGCACCCCGCTGCTGGACGCCAGCGGCAACCGGCAGCGCGCGTACAGCGAGGAGCAGGTGAAGGCCTTCGCGCACGCCCTGTCCGGCTGGACCTGGAACGCCACGGGGTGTCCGGCCAAGGGCGCCGCCAACAATACGCCCGACTACAAGAACCCGCTGATGCCCTGTGACAACAACCACGACACGAGCAGCCAGACGCTCCTGCGGGGCGTCACCACCACGGCGGGCGGGAACAGCACCACGCATCTGACGCAGGCGCTGAACAACGTCTTCAACGACGCCAACGTCCCGCCCTTCATCAGCAAGCAGCTCATCCAGCACCTGGTCACGAGCAACCCGACGCCCAACTACGTCCGGCGCGTGGCCAACGTCTTCAAGAACGACGGCACCGGGACGCGCGGCAATCTCCAGGCGGTGGTGCGCGCCATCCTGGAGGACACCGAGGCGCGTGGCGCCCAGCCGCCCGTGGCGCTCAGGCCCGGCTATGGCCACCTGCGCTCGCCCGCGCTGTTCGTCACCAACGTGGTCCGCTGGTTGGATCCCACGCTGGACACGGCCACCAAGGACCCGGGGCTGAAGCTCAGCAACTGGAGCAAGTCGATGAACCAGTGGGTGAGCCGTTCGCCCTCCGTGTTCAGCTTCTACCCGCCCAACGCGCCGCTGCCGGGCGCGGACGGCCTCGTGGGCCCGGAGTTCGCCATCCTGGACACGGCCACCATCACGGCCCGCGCCAACTTCCTGCACGAGTTCCTCTACGCCAACAGCGCGGCCAACGCGGGCATCACCGTGGACTACGACCTCTTGCCGTCCACCAACCCGGAGCTGGTCGCGTACCTGGGCCGCTACTGGCTGCACGGCACGATGGCGCCGGAGCTGGAGCAGAAGCTGCTGACGTCGATGGGTGACAGCCGGGCGAACACGCTCATCCGCAAGAAGAAGCTGGCGCTCTACCTGACGCTCCTCTCCCCCTCCTTCCAGATCCAGCGGTGAACCCCATGACCACGACCCGTCGACAGTTCCTCCGGCGCGCCACGCAGGGCCTGGGATTCCTGGCCGCCGCGGCCGCCCTTCCCCGCTGGGTGGGCAACGCCCACGCCGCCACCATCGGTGGCTACTCCGGCAGCCGCGTCGCCGTCTGTGTCTTCCTGCTGGGAGGCAATGACAGCAACAACATCCTCATCCCGCGCGAGACGAACGCCTACGCGAAGTACCTGGCCGCCCGTCCCACCATCGGTCTGAAGACGGACCAGATGGACCTCATCAACCCCACGGACCTGGCCGCGGGCTCGTTCGCGCTGCCCAAGACGCTTTCGAAGCTGCGCGCGCACTTCGAGGCGGGCCGCGCCGCGTTCGTGTGCAACGTGGGCCCGCTGGTGCTCCCACTGACCAAGGCGGACTACCTGGCCGGCGGCACCACCGTTCCGGAGAACCTCTTCTCCCACAGCGACCAGCAGGACGCCTGGGCGAGCGCGCTGGCCAACCCTGGCTCCAGCACCGTCACCTCCGACATCAAGGTGACGGGCTGGGGTGGCCGCACGGCGGACAAGCTCCACGTGCTCAACACCAGCACGCCGCCGGACTACCCGGAGGTGACGTCGTTCGGAGGCAAGCCGCGCTTCTGCGCGGGCGTGGACCGCAAGCCCATGATGGTCGCCCCGGATGGCACGCTCTCGTTCCGCACCGTCAACACCCCGGCGTCGGACTTCGACCTGCTCCAGCAGGCGGCGCTGGCGGACGTGATGACGGTGCAGGATGGCAACGTGCTGGAGACGGCCTACGCGGGCGTGTTCACCACGGCGCAGACCTTCTCCGCCGCCCGCGCCGCCGCGCGCGACGCGGCGTGGGCCCAGTTGCCGCAGGCCACCCGCGACGCCATCGAGGGCTACTTCGTGCCCACGCTGCCGCCAGAGGACACCGTGAAGTGGACGCTGCACACGCAGCTCTACCAGGTGGTGCGCGACCTGGTGGCGGGCGCCATGCCGGTGAGCAACGCGGGCCTGGGCCTCAAGCGTCAGGTGTTCTCCGTGGGCTTCGGCTCCTTCGACACGCACCAGAACCAGGACGTGGACCAGCCGAAGCTCCTGGAGCAGGTGGACTTCGCGCTCGACGCGTTCCAGAAGTCGGTGACGTTGCTGGAGACCCAGGCCGCGTTCGGCTCCAACGCGCCGCAGGCCACGCTCTTCACCATGAGCGACTTCAACCGGACGCTGCTGGAGAACGGCGACAGCGGCACGGACCACGCCTGGGGTGGCCACGCCATCGTCCTGGGCAACCGCGTGGCGGGCAAGAGGCTCTACGGCACCTTCCCCAACCTGGACCTGTCCGGTTCGCTGGATGGATCCACGGACGAGCGCGGCCGCTGGATTCCCACGCTCACGGTGGAGCAGTACGGCTGGACGCTGGCCTCGTGGCTGGGGCTGAACACCGCCGCGGAGCGCGACTACGTGTTCCCCAACCTCACCGGCTACCTGGCGGACGCGGTGGCGCGCAGCTTCCCGGCGCAGGCGCGCAAGGCCAAGGTGGGCTTCATGCTGGCGGACTGACGCCGGCATGAATGAAGAAGGCCGCGAGCCTCGCCGGGCTCACGGCCTTCTTCGCGGGCATGTGACTACTTCAGCTCCGCGAGCACGTCGAACACGGAGGGACGGTGCGGCTTCCAGCCCAGCGCGCGGGCCCGCTTCGCGCGGATGCGGCTGTTGGACGCGAGCGCCAGCCGCCCCAGCTCCACGCCCCAGCGCTTCTCCCCTTCCTGAAGCGGCATGCTGCCCACGGGCAGGTGGAGGCTCTTGCCAATGGCCGTCACCACGTCGCGGAAGTTCGCCTCGCCGCTCTCCGCGAAGAAGAACGTGCCGGCCGGCGCGCGCTCCAGCACCAGGAGGTACAGGTCCGCCAGGTCCTCGATGTGCACGTTGGACCAGACGTTCTCCCCCTTCCCGATGTAGCGCGCCGTGCCTGTCTCGCGCGCGTACTGGATGAGCGGCGGCAGCTGCACGCTGTCCGGGTTCAGCCCCAGGCCCTTGCCGTAGATGAGGCACGGGCAGATGACGTTCGTGTGGATGCCGTCCTTCGCGGCGTCCAGCACCGTCTTGTCCAACGAGATGCGCGCCACCTTCTCCGGGACGGGCTCGATGGGCGTGTCCTCGTCGTGCACGCCCGCCGTCAGCTCGCCGCCCGCGTCGGTGGCGACGATGCTGGAGCCGCTGGTGTGGATGAAGTGCTTGCCGGAGCCCTTCAGCGCGGCGAGCAGCGCCTCCACCACCTTGCGCTCGTCCGCGGACGCCGCGTTGATGACCGCGTCAGCTTCCTTCGCCAGCCGCGCGAGCGCGTCCAGGTCATCGAACGAAGCGACCGTCGCCTGGATGCCGCGCGCCTCCAGTTCCTTCGCCTTGTCCTGCGTCCGGGCGGTGCCCACCACCTGGTGCCCCGCCGCCATCAACCGCGCCGCCACCGATCCGCCGATGTACCCCGTCGCGCCCAACACGAAGACTTTCATGATCCGCTCCCGTGAATGGGAGGGAACCTGCATTGTTCCCCCATGGGCGGGTAGTGGCTTGCCGGGCACATGTCCTGTTCCTAGAGTTCTCGAATGACCCTCATCCAGGAGCCGCTCGCAGGGCTGGGCGCCTTCGTGCGCACGCTCGAAACGGGCAGCTTCAGCGCGGCGGCCCGGGCGCTCGGCGTCTCCCCTTCCGCGGTCAGCAAGACGGTGGCCCGCCTGGAGGGCCGGTTGGGGGTGCTGCTCCTCCAGCGAGGCACGCGGCGGCTCCAGCCGACACCGGAGGGGCTGTCCCTCTTCGAGCGGGGCCAGCGCATCGTGGCGGAGCTGGAGGCGGCGCAGGGCGAACTGCGCGAGTCGAAAGGCCCACGGGGCCCGCTGCACGTCACCGCGCCCATGGACCTGGGCCGTCACTGGCTGGTGCCACGGCTGCCGTCGTTCCTCGCCGCGTATCCCCAGATTCAGTGCGCGCTGGGGCTCACGGACCGCTTCATCGACCTGGTGGAGGAGCGCGTGGACGTGGGGCTGCGCATGGGGGAGAGCGCGGACACGCGGCTCGTGCGGCGGCGGCTGGGAGAGTCTCGCGCCGTCATCTGCGCCTCGCCCGCGTACCTGCGCCGGCACGGCACGCCGCGGAAGGTGGCGGACCTCCAGCGCCACGCGTGTCTGGCCTACCTGCGCGGCGGCCAGCGCGTCCCGTGGCGGCTGGATGGCAAGGAGGTGGACGTGCCCGGCCCCTTCGCGTCCGACAACAACGAAGCGCTGCTGACGTTGGCGCAGGAGGGCGTGGGCATCGCGCGCATCCCGGAGTTCGTCGCCACGCAGGCGCTGGCGTCCGGAAGGCTGCGGGCCGTGCTCGGCGCGGTGCACTCGCCGGGGCCCGATGTGTTCGTCGTCTATCCGGAGCGCCGGCACCTGTCGCCTCGCGTCCGAGTGTTCGTGGACTTCGTGGTGGAGGCGTTCGCGCGCGAGGAGGCAAAGCCGGGCACGAAGCCCCGGCCTCGCCGGTGACGACGGTCAGTAGACCTTGTCGTTCTTCTCCACGCCGAAGGGGGAAGCCGGCATCTGGATTCCGTTCACCGTCGTCCCGCCGTTGTGGATGGCGGGGAACATGGGCTCCATGCTCTGCGGGAACCCGAACGCGGGCTTCGTGAGCTCATCCAGGCGCCCCATCTCCTCGGCCGTGAGCTTCACGTCGGCGGCCTTCAGGTTGTCCTCGAGCTGCGCGATCCGCCGCGCGCCGATGATGGTCGAGCCCACTCCCGGCTTCGCCATGACCCAGGCCAGCGCCACGCGCGCCGGGGTGCTCTCGTGCGCACGAGCGATGGCCTCGAGCGCGTCGACGACGGTGTAGGTCTTCTCGTTCAGGTAGGGCTCGATGAAGGCGCCCCGGTCTCCCTTCAGCTGGCCCGCGTTCTTGCGGGTGTACTTGCCGCTGAGCGCGCCGCTCTTGAGCGGGGACCAGGGGGTGATGCCGAGCCCGTGCTCCAGGGCCATGGGGACCAGCTCCTGCTCCACGCTGCGCTCGAGCAGCGAGTACTCAATCTGCAACCCGATGAAGGCCGACCAGCCCCGGAAGCGCGCGGTAACGTTGGCTTCGACGACCTTCCAGGCAGGCGTGTCGGAGACGCCGAGGTAGCGGACCTTGCCGGCCCGGACCAGGTCCTCGAGCGCGGCCATCGTCTCGTCCATGGGCGTGTGCTTGTCCCAGTTGTGCAGCCAGTAGAGGTCGATGTAGTCGGTCTGCAGGCGGCGGAGCGAGTTCTCGCACGCCGAGATGATGGACTTGCGGCCGGAGCCGCCCCCGTTCGGGTCGCCGGGGTAGAGGTTGCCGCTGAACTTCGTGGCGATGACCAGGCGGTCGCGCCGGGCAGCGTGCTTGCCGACGTGGTCACCGATGATCTTCTCGGAATGGCTCTTCGTGTAGAAGTTCGCGGTGTCGATGAAGTTGCCGCCCAGTTCGATGAACCGGTCGATGATGTGCTGGGACTCCTCCACGCTGGTGCCCCAGCCAAGGTCTTCACCGAACGTCATCGCACCAAGGCACAGCGGGCTCACGCGCAGGCCGGAGCGGCCGAGCGTGACGTAGTGGTCGAGAGGCATGGAGTCTCCTGGGGATGTGTTACCGTTTCAGGGAGGCCGAATTGGTTCAGCCTTGAGTTGATTTAATTTTGTACCAATTTCCGCGCAAGGGCTCATGTCGAAGATCGACCCGGCGAAGATCTGGTCGCTGAACTACAACCTGCTGATGTCGGTCATCTCCGGTGTCTCGCCCGACATCTCCGGGCTGGGGTTGGACACGAAGGAGCTGTTCGTGCTGGCGCAGGTGGAGGAGCACCCCTACCCGGCCGAGCTGGCGGCGACGCTGAGCATGCCGAAGCCGACGGTGACGGTGTACGTGAAGCGGCTGGAGGCGGCGGGCTTCCTGCGCCGGGAGATTGACGCCGAGGACCTGCGGCGGCACCGGCTGCAGGTCACCCCGGCGGGCCGCAAGGTGACGGCGAAAGGGCTCGCGATGCTGTCGGAGGCGTTCGGCGCGCGGCTCGGTCGCTTGAGTGCGGCGGAGCAGGCCGAGCTCCGGAGCCTGCTCGAGAAGCTGAGCTGACGGCGGCTTGAATCCTGCCGAACCCCTGGTGCGTAATTCCGGCCATGACGCCGAGGCGACTTTTCGCCCGGCCGGGGGTTTCCCATCCATGCAGAAGCGTCGTGCGGGTGAAGTGGTTCTGGGTGCACTGGTGTGCTGGATGCTCGCGGCCTGTGGCGGCGACGACAAGGTGAAGGTCCGGGGGCACGTCACCAACGGAGGCGGTCAGCAGTCGCAGGGGCTCGTCGACGGCGCGCCCGCGCTGGCCGGGGATGGAACGGTCTCGGCGGCGACCACGGTGCGGATCAGCCGCGTGGTGGCGTCCGGAGACCTGACGACGCTGGCGGAGGCCGACGTCGCGGCGGATGGCAGCTACACGCTGGAGCTGGACGACGAGGGGCAGCGGCTGATCATCGAAGCGGTGAATGCGTCCGCCGCCACGGTGGGCTCCGCGGTGCTGGACTCCACGACGCCGCGGTCCGGCCAGGACGCGCGCACGGCGCCGCCCATCACGAGTGAGTCCTCGCTGGAGGCGGAGGTCTTCGTCCAGATGGTGCGGGACGGGGACTCGCCGGAAGGCGTGGACACGGTGGACCTGCGCGCGCGGTTGAACTCGGAGCAGGCGGCGGCGGTGCGCGGCCAGCTCAAGGCGACGGCGGCGGAGTCGGTGGAGGCGTTGAGCGCGGCGGTGCGCGCGGCGCAGACGACTCGGATCAAGGCGTACGCCCGGGCTGGCGTGGCCGTCACGCAGGAGCAGCTCTTCAGCGCGTCGTTGGCTGCGTCCGCGCAGTTGGACGCGTCACTGGATGCCGGCGGACAGTCCGCGGTGGGCGCCTACGACACGTTCTTCGCGGCGGTGCGCGCGGCCACGCCCCAGGCGAACGACGCGCAAGACCAGCAGGCGGAGCGCGAGGCGAGCGTGTCCTATCGCATCGCGGTGGACGCGCGGCTGTCCTCGGGAGCGGGCATCGCGGTCGCGGACGCGTCGGTGCGAGCCGCCGCCGCGCTGGAGGCCCGGGCCACCGAGGCCGCCGTGAAGGCCCTGCTCCAGGGCGCGAGCGCCACCGACCTGACGCTGCAACAGGCGAACACCGCCGCCACGTCGCTGCGAGCGAACCTCTCTTCCGCCACGGCGGCCAACGCCGCCGCGACGGCCTGGGCGAACTACAACACCCAGCTCGCCACCGGCGGCAGCGCGACCGTGATGGGGGCCCAGCTGGGGGTGACGAGCAGCAACCAGCTCGCCTTCGACTCGGCGGTGCATGCGGGCGCGCAGGCGGGCGCGACGCTCGAAGCCGCGCTGGGCACGGTGCTGGAACAGTCCGGCAAGGCGTCCGCCACGGCGCTCGCGGACGCGGTGGTCAACGCCTTCGCCACCTATGACGCCGCGGTGCGAGGCGGCGCCACCGCCACCCTGGTGGCCTTCGGCCCCAAGGCCACCACCGGCGTGGAGCTGCTGATCATCTCCGAGGGCTCGTTCCGGCTGCGGTAGGTGTGGAGCTCTCCGCTCGCTGCTCCTCCCGCCGCAGCGAGCGGTCCAACACGAAGTTCCCGAATGGCACCAGCGACGCGCCGAACACCGCGAGCGAACGGCGCGCCGTCCAGCCGTGTTCGGATGCCGCGCGGAACAGTGAGGACACGAAGAGCAGGAACAACAGCCCGTGGACGCTGCCTGTGATCCGCACCGCCAGGGGCTGAGCGAACAGGTACTTCACCGGCATCGCGATGAAGAGCAGCCCCAGGAAGGACATCCCCTCCAGGAAGGCCACCCACCGCAGCTGTCTCAGCGCATTCATGTGTCCACCCAGGGCCAGCGCGGCCGGAAGACCATCAGAACCAACACGCAGAAGAACGGCACGGCGGCCCAGAGTGCCCCCGCCACCGTGCGCCGCTCACGGGACGCCATGGCCACCAGCGCCAGCTGCGACACCAGCGACAGCGTCAACCCGCCCAGGATCCACGCCTCCGTCAATGCGATGTTGAACTGGAGCGTGAGCAGGTAGCCCGCCGTCCACGTCACCACCAACCCCGGTGACGCGATGGCGTGCACCGCGCGCTTGCGGTCCCGGGACTCCGTCGCGACCAGCGCCCCCACGAGCCCGCCGCCGTAGAGCACCACGCCCACGAACTTCAGCAGGAGCAGCAAGCGGTAGATCAACACCCCGTCACACGTCCCTGGCACGCCGTGGCGGCCATCGCCACGAAGCCCCGTCCGTATGACACGGGCCCCACGCCCACCGTAAGTGGCGGAAACGCCATCTTTCGACGACTTCCCGCCACGACTTACCTTGGCGGGAACCCACCAGCCCTGGCATCGTCCCGACATGCACACCGTGGCAATCGTCGCGCTGGACGGAGTGGTGCCCTTCGACCTCTCGATTCCCACCGAGGTCTTCCGCCATGTGCGGCTGCCCTTCGGCGGCCCCGGCTATCAGGTCCGCGTCTGCGGACTGACGCCGGAGGTCCACGCGGGCGCGTTCCGGGTGAAGACCCATTATGGCCTGGGCGCCCTGGCGCGCGCGGACACCATCATCCTGCCCGGCATCACGGATGTCTCCGGGCCCGTGCCGCCCAGGCTCGTGAAGGTCCTCCGCGCGGCCGCGGGCCGGGGCACGCGCATCGCGTCCATCTGCTCGGGAGCGTTCCTCCTGGCCGCGACAGGGCTGCTCGATGGGCTGCGCGCGACCACGCACTGGATGGCCACGGAGGAGCTGGCCCGGCGCTTCCCGTCCATCCAGGTGGATCCGAATGTCCTCTACGTCGACAACGGCCAGTTCCTCACCTCCGCGGGCGCGGCGGCGGGGCTGGACCTCTGCCTGCACATGGTGCGGCGCGACCATGGCGCCGCGGTGGCGGCGGACGCTGCGCGGCTGGCCGTGATGCCGCTGGAGCGCGACGGCGGCCAGTCCCAGTTCATCACCCACGTGCCTCCCGCCCCCGAAGGCGCGTCGCTGGAGCCGCTCCTGCACTGGATGGAGGACCACCTGGACCGGCCACTGACGCTCCCAGCCCTCGCCCGGAAGGCGGCGATGAGCGAGCGCACCTTGAGCCGCCGCTTCCGGGAGCAGACCGGCACCACGCCCCTCCAGTGGCTCCTCCACGCCCGCGTGCGCCGCGCCCAGTACCTGCTGGAGACCACCGAGCAGTCCGTGGAGGCCGTCGCTGAAGAAGTGGGCTTCGGCTCGCCCACCTCTTTCCGCGAACACTTCCAGCGCTTCGTCACCACCAGCCCCCTCGCCTACCGCCGCGCGTTCCGGGGAGCAGAACGCCTCAGTGCTGGTGGCCGAAGCGCACCTCCACCGTCGGGTGCGCCGCGACAAAGGCGCGCAGCTTCTTGAAGCTCTCCACGCCCCGGGGCCCGTCGTCCGTGAAGGAGCCCGGCTCCACGTCGTGCTCCCAGCCCCAGCGCGTGTGGCTGGCGTCGCCCAACAGCAGCACCGGCCCCTTCGTGGAGCGCACGAGGTACGCGGTGCTGCCCGGCGTGTGCCCCGGCACCCAGAGCGCCCACACGGAGCCGTCCCCGAAGACGTCCACCGCGCCGTCGAAGAGGCCCTTCGGGTCGGCCGTGTAGTTCCACTCCGACAGCGCCGGCTTGCCCTCCAGCGCGCGGTCCGTGGCGCCCTGCACCACCAGGTTCCGGAAGGCGCGGAGGCCCGCCTCACCCGGGCCGGTGTACACGGGCGTCCCCGCCGGTGCGTCCGCCATGCCGCTGATGTGGTCCGGGTGCAGGTGCGTGAGGAAGACGCCAGAGAGCGGCTGGGGCTGCTTCGCCAGCCACTCGCCCAGCGGCGCCAGCACCGTCATCTTCTCCATGTGCATCGCGCTCGTGACGATGCCGCCCAGCGCCGCGCGGTCCGGCGCGTCCCGCAGCGCCGTCTCCACGCCGGTGTCCACGATGTACATGCCCTTCGTGGGATGACGAATCGCGTGGAAGAAGACCTGCACGGGCTCGTCCCCGTCCTCCAGGTGCGCCGCCTTCGCCGTCGGGTGGTCCAGGTTGATGAGGCCGCTTCGGTCCACGGCCCAGTCGCACGAGGTGACGGTCTCCAGTTCCACCGGCCCGGGCACATCCAGCTCCGCGAGCAGCGCGTCCGCCGGCCGCGTCACGCCGAGCGTGGACTTCTGGACGCCGTGCGAGGACGTGGCGCAGCCGGTGGCGAACCCAGCGACACAGAGGCAGAGCGCGAGCAGGGAGGACTTCATGACGGACACCTTCTTCCTTCCGGCGCGAGGCACCGGGCGTTCGGGACAGGCGGCACGATGCGCGATGCGCTCATGGATGGGAATCCGCGAAATCGGCATGATGCCATCCATTCATGGATATCTCCTGGGACGACGCCCGGCTGTTCCTCGCCATCGCGGAGACGGGCAGCTTCAGCGGGGCCGCGCGGAGGCTGCGCATCGGACAACCCACGGTGAGCCGGCGGCTGGCCGCGCTGGAGTACGCGGTGGGCTCCGCGCTGTTCCGCCGGAGCGTGGATGGCGCGGCGCTCACGTCCGCGGGAGAGCGGTTGCTCGTGCCCGCGAAGAAGATGGCGGAGTGGGCCGGGGAGCTGCACCGCGCGGCGGAGTCCGCGGACAGCTCGCCCCGGGGCATCGTGCGCGTGACGGCCACGCCCTACATGAGCTTCGACTTCCTGGCCCCCTTCGCCGCCTTCGTCTCCCAGAAGCACCCGGGCCTGCGCCTGGAGGTGCAATCCCAGATTCAATACCTGGACCTGGGGCGCGGTGAGGCGGACCTCGCGCTGCGCGGACGGCCTCCCACCAGCGCGGACCTGAAGCTCGTGGACACGCTGGAGGTCCCCAACGCCGTCTTCGTGTCCAAGGCCCTGAAGGCCCGGCTGCCGAAGAAGCTATCGCTCCAGCAGCTGCCCTGGGTGGCCTGGGCTCCCCCCTTCGAAGCAGTCCCGCCCAACCCCCAACTGGAGTCGATGATCCCCGGCTTCAGTCCGTCATTCACGGCGGACAACTACCTGGTGCTGGTCGCGGCGGCGGAGGCGGGCCTGGGCGCGATGGTGATGGCGCGCATGGCGCACCGCTTCACCCGCCCCTCGCGCCTCGTCCCTCTGGAGGTGGACCTGGGGCCCTTCTCCCGGAGCCAGACCCACCTGGTGTGCGCGAAGTCCGCGCTGGATATTCCCCGGGTGCGCCGTGTGTCAGAGCTGTTGCGCGAGGAGTTCCAACGAATTCGCCTGGGTCGATGAAAACCCCCAACGGCCGGCAGCCCGCGTATTGTGCCCGCCATGCAATCCGTCCGCCCCGCCGCCGCATCCTACGTCCTCATCGACGCCGAGAACGTCGATTGGGCCGTCTCCAACATCGTCGGGCGCAAGCCCGAGCCGCAGGACCGGGTGCAGTTCGACCGGCTCGTCGCCTTCTGCGACACATATTTCCCCAAGCCGGTGCGCTGCGTGGTGGTGCTCAACTCTCGGGGTGAGCAGCTGCCGGACGCGATGATTGGCTTCGTGCGCGCGCTGAAGTCCGCGGGCTGTGAGGTGGCGCTGCTGCACGGCCGTCCGGATCAGAAGGTCGTGGACCTGGGCATCCTCAAGCTCCTGGAGAACATCCGCACCCAGCGTCCGCAGGCGGCGGTCGGCCTGGCCAGCCACGACGGCGCGGACTTCGCGGAGGCGCTCAAGCCCCTGCTCGAAGAGAAGCGGCAGGTCGCCGTGCTGGGCCTGCGCGAGTACGTGAGCCAGAAATTCCGCGATCTCACCCCGCTGGGCCTGAAGGTCGTCGACCTGGAGCTCAACGCCCGCGTGTTCCAGCGCCCCCTGCCCCGGCTGCTGCCGGTCAACGTGGACGAGTTCGATCCTTCTCTGTTCGTCTAGCCGCGGTTTCCAAGCCGGAGTCCGTCCATGTCATCCCAGTCCGTCCCCCAGCGCGGCGTCGCGTCCGCTTCGCTGCACACCCTGCTGGAAGCGGAGTGGCAGTACTCGCTCCAGCAGTACCCCACCTACGCGTCGCTCCTGGGGGACCGGCGCTGGAATGACCGCTGGGATGACCTGAGCCTCACGGCGCTGGAAGCGGATCACCAGCACAGCCACGCCGTGCTGCGCAGGCTCCAGGACGTGGACCGCGCCGCGCTGGACAACGACGCGGACCGGCTGCACCTGGACCTCTTCCGCCGGATGCACGAGACGTGGCTGGAAGAGTACGGGGTGAAGAGTCACCTCCTGCCCCTCAACCAGATGGGAGGCCTGCCGGAGGGGCTCAAGCAGCCGCCGGGGCTCCAGACGGCGTACCAGCTCGCGGACACCCTGCGCTTCGAGACGGTGCGGGACTACGAGGACTGGGTGAAGCGGCTGGAGGGCTTCGGCGCCTACGCGGATCAGGTGGTGGCGCTGATGCGCGAGGGAATGCGCCAGCACCGCATCCACCCGCGCATCGTGCTCCAGCGCATCCCGCCGCAGTTGGAGCGACAGGTCGTGAAGGATCCGACAAAGAGCGGCTTCTTCAGTCCCTTCACCCGCATGCCCAAGGACTTCACGCCGGAGGACGCGCGGAGGCTTGCGCAGGCGGGCCGCGACGCCATCGGGAACACCGTGGTGCCGGCGCTGAAGCGCGCCCTGGACTTCGTCACCACGGAGTACCTGCCCGCCGCGCCGGAGACGGTGGGCGTGTGGCAGTTCCCGGACGGTGAAGCGATGTACACGGTGCTCGCGCGCCGGCACACGACGACGCGGATGACGCCGGAGGAGATCCACGCGGTGGGCCTGACGGAGGTCCAGCGGCTGCGCGCGGCGATGGACGCGGTGATGGCGCGCACGGGCTTCACCGGCACGCTCCAGGGCTTCTTCGACACGCTGCGCACGGAGACGCGCTTCTACGAACCCACGGGCGAGTCGCTGCTCGCGCGCTACCGGACGCTGGCCCGCCGCATTGATCCGCTGCTCCCGCGGCTGTTCCGGACGATGCCGAAGACCCCCTACGTGGTCGAACCCATCGCGGAGGCCATGGCCCCGGACGTGACGACGGGCTTCTACTTCCCGGCCGCCGCGGACGGCTCGCGCCCGGGCACCTTCCAGGTGAACCTCTACCGGCCGGAGACGCGGCCCGTCTGGGAGATGGTGCCCCTGACGCTGCACGAGGCCGTGCCCGGCCACCACTTCCAGGTGTGCCTCGCCAACGAGCAGACGGACGTGCCGGCCTTCCGCCGCTTCACGTCCTACGTGGCCTTCGATGAAGGCTGGGCGCTGTACAGCGAGTCCCTGGGCGACGAGCTGGGCCTGTACGACGACCCGCACGACAAGTTCGGCCAGCTGGCCTACGAGATGTGGCGCGCGGTGCGGCTGGTGGTGGACACCGGCCTGCACGCGAAGCGTTGGACGCGGAAGCAGGCGCTGGACTTCTTCATGGAGAACGCGCCGCGCCAGGAGCTGGACGTCACCAACGAGGTGGACCGCTACATCGCGTGGCCCGGGCAGGCGCTGGCGTACAAGGTCGGCCAGCTGCGCATCCGCGCGCTGCGAGACAAGGCAGAGGCCGCGCTGGGGACGCGCTTCGACGTGAAGGCCTTCCACGACGAGGTGCTGCTGACGGGCTCGCTGCCGCTGGACGTGCTCGAGGCGAAGCTCGACGCCTGGGTGGCCCGGGAGTCCGCGTGAAGCGTCCGCTCGTCGCCGGGCTTCTGCTGGGAGGCGTGGCCCTGCTGGCGATGGCCGCCTGGGTCGCGGTGCGCAGCGCGCGATACATCTCCCAGGAGGTGCACCCGCCCCGGCAACCAGTGGGCAGTCCTCCCCAGGAAGCGGAGTTCGCCGGCCTGCGCGACGTGGCGTTCCAGGACCGCGACGGCCTCCAGCTCAAGGGCTGGTACCTGCCTCCGCGCGACGGGGCGCTCGTCGTCCTGGTCCATGGGCTGTCAGGCAACCGCACGCAGCTGTTGCCCGAGGCGCGGTTCCTGGCCCGGGCCGGGTACGGGCTGGTGCTCTTCGACCTGGGCGCGCACGGCGAGAGCAGCGGAACCGTGTCCACCTATGGCGACCGCGAGGCGACCCAGGTGCGGGCGGCGGTGGACTTCGCCGCGCTCCAGCCAGAGGTGGACGCGAAGCGCATCGGTGCGCTCGGGTTCTCCCTGGGGGGCTATTCGGTGTTGAAGGCCGCGGCGGAGGATCCGCGCATCAAGGCCGTGGTGGTGGAGGCCGCGGCCGTGGCGCCCGCGCAGGCGCTCCAGGACGAGCTGGGACACTGGGGACCCCTGGGCCTGTGGCCGGCGCTGGGGGTGATGAAGCGCGCGGGCGTGGACGTGAACGCCGTGCAACCCGCGCGGGACATGGCCGCGCTCGCGGGTCGCCCCGTCCTGCTGGTGGCGGGCGATTCGGATCCATGGGTGCCGGACGCAGCCCTGGAAAACCTGCTTCGCCAGGGTCAAGGCCCGTGGGAGAAGTGGCGCGTGCCGGGTGCGGGGCACGAAAGCTACCTCCAGGCCTCTCCCGAAGAATATCCACGCAGGGTGTTGGCGTTCTTCTCGCGCTTTCTCTGAATGTGGCGGCTGGGGAGCGGCCGAGGGGTCGGCCGGATGTAAGGAATCTGCCCAGACGCGATCATTCCTTTCCAGGCATGGCATGCTGCGTGCCCGGATTGGCCCGTCTTTCCCATTCTCTTCAATCTCAAACGCTCGGTACCTGACGGTCTGATGGACCCGGGGGATAAGTCCGTGGACGCAGCGCTCATGCAGACAGTGGTGGCGCGTTTCACCGCGCAGGCGTCCCGGACGCCTGACGCCGAGGCGGTCCGGTTCGAAGGCGCGGGGCTGACGTACGCGGCGCTGGACCGTCGCTCCAACCAGCTCGCGCACCACCTGCGGGGCCTGGGCGTCACCACGGACGTGCTCGTGGGCGTGTGCCTGGAGCGCTCGGTGGAGATGGTGGTGGCGGTGCTGGCCGTGCTCAAGGCAGGCGGCGCGTATCTGCCATTGGACCCGGCCTATCCCGCGCCACGTCTGGCTTTCATGTTGGAGGACGCGAAGGCGCCGGTGCTGCTCACCCAGGCGAAGCTGCGCGCGGGGCTGCCTGCCTTCGCGGGCCCGGTGCTGTGCCTGGATGAATCCCCTGCCCTCTTCGCCCCGGAGGCCCCGGCATCGCCGGTGGACGCGTCCAGCCTGGAGGGGCTGGCGTACGCCATCTACACGTCCGGCTCCACGGGCACGCCCAAGGGCGTGGCCATGGGACACCGGCCGCTCGCCAACCTCATCGCGTGGCAGCTGGGGCAGTCCATCGCGGGGCCGGGCACGCGCACGCTGCAGTTCTCCCCGCTGTCCTTCGACGTGTCGTTCCAGGAGCTGTTCGGCACCTGGTGCTCCGGCGGAACGCTGGTGCTGGTGCGGGACGCGCTGCGGCTGGACGCCGTGCTGCTGTTGCAGCTGTTGGCGGACGAGCGCGTGGAGCGGCTGTTCCTGCCCTTCATCGCGCTGCAGAACCTGGCGGAGATCGCCACCTCGCACCAGAAGGTGCCGCCCACCCTGCGCGAGGTCGTCACCGCGGGCGAACAGCTCCAGGTGACGCACCACCTGCGCGCGTTCTTCGCCGCGCTGCCGGGCTGCTCGCTGCACAACCACTACGGCCCGTCGGAGACGCACGTCGTCTCCAGCTACGTGCTCCGGGGCTCGCCCGACACGTGGCCCGCGCTGCCGCCCATTGGCATGGCGGTGGACGGCTGCGAGCTGCTGGTGCTGGACGAGCAGAAGAAGCCCGTGCCGCAGGGTGGGTCCGGCGAGCTGTTCCTCGCGGGCGTGTGCCTGGCGAAGGGCTACCTGCACCGCGAGGCGCTGACGGCGGAGCGCTTCGTGCCGCATCCGCTCAAGCCCGGCACCAGTGAGCGCGCGTACAAGACGGGCGACCTGGCGCGCGTGCTGCCGGACGGCAACGTGGAGTTCCTGGGCCGCATCGACGGCCAGGTGAAGGTGCGCGGCTACCGCATCGAGCTGGGCGAGATTGAAGTCGCGCTGGGCAGCCACCCCGCGGTGAAGCAGGTGGCGGTGGTGGCGCGCGAGGACGTGCCCGGCGACAAGCGGCTGGTGGCCTACGTCGTCCCGGACGGCACGCTGGAGCACGCGGCCGGGACGCTGCGGCGCCACCTGTCCACGCGGGTGCCGGACTACATGGTGCCCTCCGCGTTCGTGGTGATGGACGCCCTGCCTCGCACGCCCAGCGGCAAGATTGATCGCCGGAGCCTGCCCGCCCCGCTGCCCACGCGGCCGGAGCTGCAGCAGGCGTTCGTCGCGCCGCGCTCGCCGCTGGAGCGCACGCTCGCGGACGCGTGGGCGCAGCTGCTCCGCATCGACCGGGTGGGCGTGCACGACAGCTTCTTCGAGCTGGGTGGCAACTCGCTGCTCGCGCTCCAGTGCGTGGCGCGGCTGCGGCAGGCGCATGGGCTGGAGATCCCCATCGTCCAACTGTTCCAGTCCCCCACGGTGGCGCAGCTGGCGGCGGTGCTGACGGGGGATGCGTCGCGTCCGTCGCTCAAGCAGCTGGCGGAGGCGCGGCAGGCGAAGCGTCAGCAGGCGGCGGGTGGCGCGGAGCCGGTGGCCATCATCGGCATGGCGGGCCGCTTCCCGGGCGCGCCCGACATCGAGACGTTCTGGAAGAACCTGGTGGGCGGCGTGGAGTCCGTCGCCACCTTCACGCGCGAGGAGGTGGACCCGTCCGTGCCCGCCGCCGAGCGCGACGCCCCCGAGTACGTGCGGGCGCGCGGTACCCTGGAGGGCGTGGAGCTGTTCGACGCGGCCTTCTTCGGCATCATGCCGAAGGAAGCGCAGGTGATGGATCCGCAGCAGCGCCTGTTCCTGGAGACGGCGTGGGAGGCGCTGGAGTCCGCCGGCTGCGTGCCGGAGACGTACCCCGGCCTCGTCGGCGTCTTCGCGGGCACGCACAACAACAGCTACCAGCCGCTGCACGTGCTGCCCCGGCAGGACATCGTGGGCCGGGTGGGCGCCTTCCAGGCGATGGTGGCCAACGAGAAGGACTACGTGGCGACCCGCGTCGCGCACAAGCTGGACCTGCGCGGGCCCGCGCTGTCGCTCAACACCGCGTGCTCCACGTCGCTCGTCGCTGTAGCGCAGGCCTTCTGGGCGCTCCAGACGCACCAGTGCGACGTGGCGCTGGCGGGCGGCGCGTCCGTGACGGTGCCGCAGAAGTCCGGTCACCTGTACCAGGAGGGCGGCATGCTCTCCCAGGACGGGCACTGCCGCCCCTTCGACGCGAACGCCACCGGCACCCTCTTCAGCGACGGCCTGGGCGCGGTGGTGCTCAAGCGCCTGTCGGACGCGCAGGCGGACGGCGACGTCATCCACGCCGTCCTGCGCGGCGTGGGCATCAACAACGACGGCGCGGCCAAGGTGAGCTTCGCGGCGCCGGGCGTGGAGGGACAGGCCACCGCCATCGCCACGGCGCACGCGAACGCGGGCATCGACCCGCGCACCATCCGCTACGTGGAGGCGCACGGCACGGCGACGCCGCTGGGCGACCCCATCGAGGTGGAGGCGCTGTCGCAGGCGTTCCGCGCGCACACTTCCGACACGGGCTTCTGCGCCATCGGTTCGGTGAAGAGCAACTTCGGCCACCTGACCGCCGCGGCGGGCGTGGCGGGCCTCTTGAAGACCGTGCTCTCGCTGAAGCACCGCGAGCTGCCGCCGACGCTGCACTTCCAGACGCCCAACCCGAAAATCGACTTCCCGCGCAGCCCCTTCTTCGTGCAGGCGAAGCGCTCCGCGTGGCCGGAGGGCACGGGCCCCCTGCGCGCGGGGGTGAGCTCGTTCGGCGTGGGCGGCACCAACGCGCACGTCGTGGTGGAGGAGGCCCCGGAGCGTCCCGCCTCCGGCCCGTCGAAGCCGCGCCAGCTCCTCACGCTGTCCGCGAAGACGCCCGCGGCCGTGACGCAGGCGGCGCTGCGGCTGGCCGCGCACCTCCAGGCGCATCCGGAGGATTCGCTCGCGGACGTGGCGCACACGCTGGCCACGGGCCGCAAGGCGTTCCCGTTCCGCCGCGCCGTGGTGGCGGGCACCCATGAGGAAGCGGTGCGGGCGCTGACGGCCGCCGAGCCGGAGGCCTCCGCGCTGGAGTCCACGCCGCCCGTCGCGTTCCTCTTCCCGGGACAGGGTTCGCAGCATCCAGACATGGCGCACGGGCTGTACCGCCACGCGCCGGCCTTCCGCGCCACGGTGGATGCGTGCGCGGAGGTGCTCAAGCCGCTGCTCGGGCGCGACCTGCGCGAGGTGCTCTTCCCGAAGGACCCGGAGTCTCCCGAGGCCGCGGAGACGCTGCGCCAGACGTCGTTCGCGCAGGCGGCCCTCTTCACGGTGGAGTACGCGCTCGCGCAGCTCTGGTGGAGCTGGGGCGTGCGGCCGGGCGCGCTCGTGGGCCACAGCGTGGGCGAGTTCGTCGCCGCGTGCCTCGCGGGCGTCTTCACGCTGGAGGACGCGCTGCACCTGGTGGCGAAGCGCGGCCAGCTCATGCAGGCGCAGGCGCCGGGCAGCATGCTGTCGGTGCGCCTGTCCGCCGAAGCGGTGGCTCCCAAGCTGACGGACGGAATGGCCATCGCGTCGGACAACGGGCCCCGCCTGTGCGTGGTGTCCGGCCCCACGGAGGCCGTGCAGCGGCTGCAGGCCACGTTGGAGGCGGAGGGCACCGCGTGCCGGATGCTCCAGACGTCGCACGCATTCCACTCGCCCATGATGGACGCCGCGGTGGCGCCCTTCCTGGAGACGGTGAAGGGCATGCGCCTGTCCGCACCGCGCATCCCCATCGTCTCCACCGCGACGGGCACGTGGCTGAAGGACTCCGAGGCGACGTCCCCTGAGTACTGGGCGCGGCACCTGCGCGACACGGTCCGCTTCTCCCCCGCGCTGCGCACGCTCTGGGACAAGGGCGACCACCTGATGTTGGAGGTGGGCCCGCGCGTGACGCTCGCCACGCTGGCGCGGCAGCAGGCCACGGCCGACCAGCGCTCGCGGGTGTTCGCCTCCCTGGGCGAGTCCACCGGCGATGCCGCGGACTGGAGCGCCCTCCTGACCGCCGCGGGCCAGCTCTGGCGCCGGGGCGTGGCCCTGGACTGGCGGGCCTTCCACGCCGACGAGCAGCGCCAGCGCGTCACCCTTCCTACGTATCCCTTCCAGCGGCAGCGCCACTGGATCGACCTCGAGCGGGCTCCCGTGC